>JALUUX010000072.1 GCA_027021145.1 Candidatus Shapirobacteria bacterium | reverse complement strand
CGGGAACAATGTGGACGATTCCTGTTCCCTCTTCCTCATTGACCAAGTTTTTAGAGAGGACGAGCGAGTGGAATTTTTTCGGCGCTTGGGCTAATAATTTCTTGATGATGGGTAAATCATCAAAAGGCGTGCGGTAATGAGTGATTTTTTCTTTCTCAATCAACTCCCGTCCCTTAACCACTTTAAGGGGGCGAAGATCTTGATCAAAGACGGCTTTAATCAATTTTTGTGCCAACCAATACTTTCGGCCTTCAAACTCGACTAAGGCATAATTAATTTCTGGATGAACCGCTAAAATGGTGTCGGCTGGGATGGTCCAGGGGGTAGTGGTCCAGACTAAAAGAAATTCATTGGGGGCCCGGTCAACACCGGGTGTTGGCTTGATAGGAAAGCGCAGATAAACTGAATCATGAGTTAGTTGCTTATAACCGCCATCAAGAATTTCTTGATTAGAGATAGCCACCCCGCAGCGCGGGCACCAGGGAACGGCATCATTGCCCTTATAAAGATTGCCTTCCTGATGGCATTTTTTGAGGAAATACCAAATCATGTAGTTGTTTTCTTCGCTCATGGTAAAGTAGGAGTGATCCCAATCCATGAAATAACCAAGGCGCTTTGATTGCTCAGTTTGAATTCGAGAGTATTTGCGCACCCGGGCCTTACACTCTTCGACAAAGCGGGCAATGCCGTAATTCTCAATATCTTTTTTGCTCTTGAACCCCTTTTCTTTTTCAACCTCTACTTCTACCCAAAGTCCCTGACAATCAAAGCCATTCTGAAAGCGTTGTTGAAAACCCTGCATGTTCTTATAGCGCTGATAGAGGTCTTTAAGGGTTCGGCCCCAGGCATGATGGACGCCCATGGGGTTATTAGCCGTGATCGGACCGTCCATGAAAGAGAAGCGCTTTTGACTCTTTTTGTTCTTAGCGAGATATTTTTTGACTAGACCACTTTGATACCACCAACGGAGTAGTTTTCGCTCGTTTTCGATAAAATCAAATTGAGCTGGTACTTCCGGAAACGCCGTTGACGATTTTTTCATTGCTTGCTGACTTGGCTTACTTATATCAATTTTTGCCTCAATTTGCAACTGATTGGCGCTCGGTTGATCGAATAAACTTGATCATGAAAACAGTGGTTAAGACAATGGCCCCTGCCGCTAGCAGCGGGGTAATTTGCCAAGGGAAGTTAAGAGAGAGAAGGAGAAAGATGATCAGGGTAGCAGTTAGGCGGCCGAAATGAAGCGATAATTCTCGTTCAATAAAAAATGAGAAGGTTTTTTTCTTGCCTAGTTGGTAAATCAAAACCGTGCGGGGGAGATCAGTAAAGATGGTGGCTATTTGATAACCGGGATCAGTTAGGGCGATTAAGAAGGGGTTGGCAATGGCAGCGCGAACAACCCAGATAATACTTCTGACAAGATTTCCCCAGAAAAATGGGATGATCCTGAATTTTTTTAACCTTCGGCCCAGATAGTTGATAATCACTAGAGAGCTAATTAGGGTAAAGGTGGTTAAACCACCAACTTTTTCTAAATTGGGTATTACTAGGTAGAGGATGATTGGCCAGGCAGCGGTGTCAATTACCATTCTGAAGCCCTGAAAGAAGAAGCTAAAGAAAAGAGGGCGGCTTTTGGAGCTAAGGATTTCTTTTTCCAATTTGTCCAAAGGAGCGATTGGTTCCTTTCGATTATATTCGTCAAGAAAAATGGGTAGGGAGGAAATGATCAGGAGGATAATGACTAACCAAAGAAGCTGATTGAAGCCCAACTCAGTTGCCAGCAAGCCGCCAATCAAAGGGGCAAAAACGGAAACTAACTGGGTAATATTATTGAGTTGAGCCACTTCTCGGGAAAGCCGCTCTGGCTGACTGACAGAAGAAAAGGCGCTGTGATAGGTGGGCCAGTAAAGATTAATGATTAATCCGGCAAAAATAGGAGCCAGCCAGAGGATCTGAGGATGATCGCTGGCCAGGGTTAAAAGATAAAAAAAGAAGGCGGCGGCAAAATTGGAGCTAAGCATGGCTAGGTCCGGACCAATTCGGCTAATTAATCGAGCGCTGGGCAAAATGGTGAGGAGAAGAGCTAAGTTTCTAATCAAAAAAAAGAGGAAGACGGCCCTAATACTTTGACTAATCTGATAGATGTAGATGGGAATAAAAATCCCTGAGAGACTGAAGGCAAAATTGCGAATGGCCGTGTTGAGGTAGATGCCGGAAAGGCCCTTGAGCTTGGGCTGATAACGCCAATGAGGCAGAAGGAGGCTGCTAACTGGTGGACTAGTTCCATTGGGCATTACTTTTATAGTACAATTAAAGCCAGAGTCGAAGCAACTTGTTGATTGGCTAAAAGCGATGATTGACACCCACGCTCATTTGAATTTTGCCCCCTTATTGGATCAAGTTGAGACCATTGTCGCTCGAAGTCGGCAGCGGGGATTAGCCGGGATTATTGTCGCTAGCAGCAACCTGACTGATTCAGCTCAGGCGCTTGATTTGGCCCAGCGCTATCCTGGTTTTCTCTGGGCCTCAGTAGGAATTCATCCTCAACAAACCGATCCTGATAATCAGATGACGGTGGCGGCTCAATTAGCTAAGCTGGATCAATTACTTTTAGCGGCAATTAAGAAGAAAAAAGAACATCTAGTAGTCGCCATTGGGGAATGTGGCTTAGATTTTGGGCCAGTTGGACCAGGAGAAGTTGGGCGGAGTCGCCAGGAACAGGAGGCGCTTTTTCGAGGTCAGATTAAGCTAGCGTTTAAATATGGACTCCCTCTGATGATCCACGCCCGCAAAGCCAATGATGAAGTGATTGAAGTCTTGGAGGGTGAAATTCGGTCGCTCTGCTCGCTGAAATTGGAAATTAAGAATTCCTTGCGGGGGGTATTCCACTGTTACTCTGGCGGAAAAAAGCGAATTGAGCGGATTTTAAGCCTGCCAGGAGAGTGGTATTTTGGTTTTGATGGCAATTTGACTTATGATCAGGGTTTGGTCAATGTGCTGAAATTAGTTCCTAAAGAGCGAGTTTTACTAGAAACTGATGCTCCCTTTTTGGCCCCTGAACCCTATCGGGGCCAGACCTGTTATCCCTATTATTTGCCCCTAATTGCCCAAAAAGTAGCCGAAATCTGGAAAAAACCAGTTGATTGGGTCGCTCAACTAACCAGCCAAAACACCCAGCGCTGTTTTTTTAGATAAAAATGGTCAAACTGGAGTCAGATCAACCAAGAGGGCCGGACTCATCTCTCCAATTACTTTCTTCCCTAAGTTGGCCCTGGCCGTTAATAGAGGAGGAAGGGGAAGGGAGATTTTTAAGGAGTCTTATTTGCCCTAAAAGATTAAAGATTGATTTTTGGTCCACTATGACCCCTTTTCGTCTCGAAGTAGAAAGAGGAGGAAATAGGTTTCTTCTTTGGCCCAATAGTCGTTTTGAGGAGGGGGATGGACCAATAGATATTCCTGGAAGAATAAGCTTAACCGAATTTGAGCGCCTGTTGAATTGGTTAGGAAGATGGACTCAGCAACATTATTCATCGGGTCGAGTTAAAGAATTGGCGGCGACGATTTTAAAGAAACCTTCTTTTTCGCCAGAAAGAAGCTTATTAACTGTTTTAGTGATCATGGGAGTTGAGAAAGCTTATTATCATTTGGGTCTTCCTCGCTGGGTAAGGAATTTTTTGGCTGCTGATAGTTACTATGATAAGTGGCGCTGTTTGCAGGGAATTGGCGGCTATGCCCTGAGATCATTAACCACTGTTTTGCTTCCCGGTTATTCTAAAAAACCCAAATCTTTTCTTCGATTACCATTAAGTCAACAGAGAACCTTGATCGCTGAGCTTCCTCCTTATTTGTCGTTCTTGGGCCTAGAAGAAAGATCTTTTACTACTTTTAGACAATTAATTAGAGAACAAGACTTGTTGGCTCAAAGGCGAGAATTTGATCAGAGATTGGCGACGGCAAGGACGGAGGGGGCACGAAGAGAAATTGCTCACGCTTATGCCCAATTTCAGCGGGAGACACTGTTAAAGACAATTGCTCAGATGAGAATTTATCCTGGTTGGCTAACCAGCTCTTTTAGCAGACTAAAAGAGTCTTGTCCCCAATTGGTTGTTGCCGATGGGAGATTGAATTGTTTGGGTCGCACCTGGCTTTTGAGCTCGGTGGCTGATCGTCTTGGTGTTGATTGTTATTATGGCAGTCGGACTGCCCATGCCTTAATTTTGGCTTCGTTGGCTGATGGCCAATTTCTTGTTTTAGAGCCTTCTAGTCGGCCTGGGAGGGAGGCATTGTCCCTATCGCCCCTTTCTCGGGTCCGAATTCAGGAGGGATTAGCTCACCAAGGAGAGGCTCTGGCGATAAAAGTTGAAGGAAGCCACTATTCTTTCTATCCTTTTGCTCCCGCTATTACTGGCGCATTATTAGGAGTGTTGTTAACTTATGTGGATCAAGGGAGGTTTGTTGCCTCAGTAGTAGGAGGAGTAGAAAAATGGTTAGCCCTAAGAGAATTAGCTGTTGATTTTTTACCTAGCCCAGAAAATTTACTTAATTGGCTTTATCAGGCCTTTCTTTTTTATAGCAATAAAATTGAAACTTGGCCCCCTCAAACTAGAGAAACAGCGATTAGATTTGGAAATTATCTTAGTATGGTTGAACCGGAGCTCAATCAAATATTGAAAAAACTAGAAAAGGAGGACTATTATTGCTCCTCTTTTTACCGTTTCCTCGAGGATCTTTGTTTCTGTTAGCCTCTTGGTTTCTCTTTATTTTTTTGTTTTTTTTGCTCAATCTCCTTCTGGCGTGTTGGGGCATTTTTTCAGGGTATGAGTCTCACCTTCATTGGAAGCGGCGAATTTGATTGTTATTTCTCCTGCCCTTTTACTTGTGCAAAGATTGGTACCCCCCACTCCCACTGCTTTACCACAAGTCTCCGGGTCTAGATTGCATGGTGGTGCTATTCCAAAATCTGTGAAATTCCTTGCTCTTCTTGGCATTCTTTTCATTGTTTTTCCTCCTTTAGCTTCTAAATAATTAGTTAATTAATTTGTTCTTGCCATATTGTACCAAGAATTTAGGCTTTTGGGAAGTGTCTTGCCTGGAAGCTTGAGAGCTGCAGCGCTCTGCCAAAGTTTGATTGTTGTGCTAAAATAGGTTAATAGAGTTGATTTAATTTTAGTTAGTTGGAGTGTTTAGTCGTGAGTCGAGATAAAGAGCAGCTAAAGATTGGTTTGTTTCTGCCAGATCAATGGCGACAAGCTCTCTTGAGGAGAGAAGAAGGTTTAGTGGTGGTTACAGTCCTTTTGCCTGATAGGAGGGGGCCCGATGAGATCGCTGATGGAAGTAAAGGAAGTAAAGGAAGGGTGCTACCAGTTCTTTTGGGCCCTTATTCGCCCAGGAAAGGTGTGATTGAAAAAGGCTATGTTTTGACTCCTCCTGACAACGAAGGAGGAGTAGGCCTGGGAGCGGAACTATCTCTTAATTTAGATCCCTCCTCTCTTCCTGGAAGTTTGTCGCAGGAAGGAGCAATTTTTCCTCAATCTCCTGGCTATCGTCATCCAGGAAGACCAGCAACTTTAATAGAAGTATTCTCGCTGCCAAGATATCTGGAAGAAGTAGGTGGAAAAAGACTAGTTCTGCCCGGACCAGATGCTGAAAGTTAATTGTTAGTTTAATCTAACTTTTTTGAATCTGTTTTATCTCTTTGAAGGTTAAAAAGGGTAGGGAAGAGGGGTTACAACCAACCTCCCATCAGATACCAGCTTATACTCCACTTTTACCGTCCTCCACTCTTCATTTTCATAATAATGGTAATGAGAAATATAGCCTGGAGTCCAGCAAACCCAATCCCGTGGTTGAACATTCCACTCGGAATATCCTGGCCGTTGGCAGAGAGGAGCAAATGTTTTGTAATTAATCCTTGCAAAGGGGGTTGTTGTTCTGGTATACTACCTGCATAGTAAATAATATCGGTTCTATTCGAGGAAACAATGGCATTAAAAGAAGAGGAAATGACAATAACGAGAACTGGAGCTGATTGGGGAGAGGCAAGTAATTATCTTAGTTTTCAGACGGCTAGGGTATTAGCAGGAGCGACAGAGTGGGTTTTGGAAGCAATGGGAAATATGAGGGTGACGGTTGAAGTGGAAAACTTGCCAAGAGATGATAAGGGCCTAGTGTTGTTAGGAACTGTTATTGCCAATAATTTAGCTAATCTCGGAGAAGTTATTGGAAGCAAACTGGTGGATATTACGGGACTTAGAGATGCTTTAAGGGCAGCCGCAGGAATGGGAGCGCTTGTCGGGGGGGAGTTAACAATAAGTTTCCGGGGAGGGGAGATGAGAACTGGGAGTGCTTTTGCTGCTCTCGCGAAGTTGCTTGATCTGGAGAGAAATGGGCCATCAGGTTTTATTATGCCACCAGGGACAAGGTTAAAAATAGTGGGGCCTAATGACGAAGAAGTGGGTGCTTTTAGTTTGGTGATAAGCGAAATCACAGGGGGAGAGATAAGTACAAGTTGGGTCGAGGAATAGTATAAATTAAAGAGTTGGTTGAATTTTTGTGTTTTATACTACTACCCTTAGTTATAGTAGCTGTGACCTTCTAACTGCTTCCAGCTAATTTTACTTTAATCAAGGCATATTCTTTTGGCCTTCCTACCGGAGGTGTGCGAATGGTGAAATTTCCAGGAGAAACAGTTATATCGCCTATTGTTCTCTGGTTTGGTCTTTTCCGGGAAAGGGCGAGCCCTTCACATGTTTCCTGTATTACACCAACCAGTTTTTTAGCTCTTTCTCCTATGTCTTCAGTTCCGTCGTCTCTTATTCTGATTGTCAACTGGAGGGGAGAAAGGGGTTGTTCTCCAAAATTCCATGCTTTTCTTATTGTTTCTTTTAAGAGTTCATTCAATGCCTTCTCTGGGGGTCTTTGATGAATGGGGACGCCCGCGCCACCTTCATCTTCTGTTAATGGATCATGAAAGATATATTTTTTGATGAATTCAGGTGTAAGCACAGGAAATAGATGGCCTGCAATGAAGATGTTTTGTACGCACGGGGAGCCTGTCTCGGTAGTTGGCCCCTCTTCCTCATCAGTGATAATCTGGGCAAGATCCAGTTTTTCTGCTGTTGTCATTTTTGTCAGTCCATTATTTTTATTTTGTTTCTACTTTAATTTAAAGATAGAGACGATTGATTATCGATTATAATAAAAACTATGGAAAAACGCAAGGGGGGTGGGTTTAGGCCAAGATTCGCCTGACCTTTGGATTCTTCAAAACCTGTCTGACTGCATTGGGATTTTTTTTACAAAGTCTTTTCAGGCAGTCTCTTACCACTTCTTTGTCATGAGGGCTACCTATATGACCTGCTGAAGCTATTACCGCCACTTCTTCTGGTGGGCGCAATCCATCCATGAAGTAAAAACCATCGAGAGACACTGTTGGTGGGGGTGGCTCTTCAGCTTCCTCACCCCCTTCCTTTTCCCAAGATATAATGATCCCAATCATACCTCGCTTTCCTTTGTCCGCTAGAGCATGGAGCAATTCTTCGGTTATTATTTCTCTTGCACTAGCTATAATACCAACTATATCCGGACAGGATTCATCATATGCGCTACCGTTTGTTTCTTTTGTTGTTACTATCTCTCTCATTAGGCCTTCTAGGAAGCGGGAAAATACTCTTTCTGCTGCTCTTGCTTTGTCGGCATTCGTGACAACAGGTGGGCTGATAATTAGAAAATTTTCTTCCATGGTGGCCTATATTATATCACGGGTAATATGTTCTAAGCTCTGGACAGGAAATGTTTTTTGGGGCTAATAGAGATAATTAAAATCAAGACTGTTGCTAGTACCATCGAGATTGATGTCGGTGGGAGGATGATTTTTTCGCCAGGCTTGCTGGAGGAATAAATATCTATCTTGACGGGTAAGACGCTTATCTTGATTAAGATCGCCGATTGAGACTTGTCGATCATAAAGACGGCAGCTTTCTCCTTGACAGTGGCTGAGATTAGTTAGAGCGAGCTCGAGATAACCCTTTTTAGATCGATA
The DNA here is from genome assembly GCA_027021145.1 of Candidatus Shapirobacteria bacterium. Lineage (GTDB taxonomy): Bacteria > Patescibacteriota > Microgenomatia > UBA12405 > JAHJSD01 > JALUUX01. Next base: position 518 of record JALUUX010000072.1, on the reverse strand, counting down.
TTGAGAGAATTTATTCTTAACTTGGTCTGTTTTTCCGTTAACAAGATTAGTTAATTGATAGGGGTCAGTTTTTAGATCATAAAATTCATAAAAGGGTTGATTAATAATAGCCATTTCTCCTTGAGAATTGATTTGAGGATACTGGCCGTAGTTGACCCAAAGAAGCTCAGGACCAACCACTGGCGGGGCCTCTTTTCCAGTCCTTAACGCTAGAAAATCAGGAACCCCAAGGGCGAAAAGCCAGTTCCTTTTTAGATCCATGCCGCGGGCATAGCGAGAGGCAACCAGAAACCAACGCCGCCAAGAGGAAGAAAGTGGTTCTTGGCTTCTCATAAGAGGAAGAAGGGAGCGACCGTCGATCTGATAGCGAGGATCTTGCCAATTGAGTTGGGCAAAATCGAGAATGGTGGGTGCTAAATCAAGATTAACGACCGTATTAAAATTAACAAAAGGTGTTTTAAAAAGAGGTGATTGGGGAGGGCGAATTATCAGGGGAACGCGGATTGATTCTTCATAAG
>JALUUX010000071.1 GCA_027021145.1 Candidatus Shapirobacteria bacterium | reverse complement strand
CCGTTTTATTGGCCCCCTGCCTGGCCTTCTCTGTTTTTATTTATCGCTAGTTGTTTGCTTGCTTTATTACTCTATTTCTTTCTCAGTTTTCTCCTTTCCCTAATTGCCTTTTGGGTTGATAATGTTTGGGCGCCCCGATGGTTATTTGGAGTAATTTTTTTAGAATTTATGTCTGGAGCCTTTTTCCCATTGGATGTTTTGCCATCGCCGCTTCTAAAGCTAATTTACTTAACTCCGTTTCCTTATTTGCTTTATTTTCCTTTAAAAATTTATCTAGCCCAAGTAGGCTTTTTTGGTTTTAGCAAAGTTTTTTTGCTTATGTTTTTTTGGTTACTGATAGTTGTTTTGCTGGTAGATAAATTGTGGAAAAAGGGGTTAAAAATTTATTCTACCTATGGGGGTTAAGGTGATTAAGTTGATCAAGGTTTGGTTCTTGATGGCTAAAATTGCCGCTCAGTCACAACTGACCACTAATGCTGGAGGAATATTGTTTATTATTGGAAAGGTAATCCGTTTTGCCCTTTTCTTTATTTTTCTTTTTTCGGTTTTATCTCAATCGGGTGAATTGGCAGGTTATAGCCGAGAGGAGGTGGTTTGGTTTTTTCTGGTTTTCAATCTGGTTGATGTTTTGGTTCAGTTTTTATTCCGTGGTGTTTATGTTTTTCGCCCCCTGGTAGTTTCAGGAAACTATGATCTCGATCTTCTTAAACCATTACCATCTTTCTTTCGGCCACTTTTTGGCTGGACCGATATTCTTGATTTTATTACTTTAATTCCCTTGGTAATTTTCTCCGGTTGGTTTGTCTTTGTTAATCATTTAGTTATTGGCATTAAAGAGGTGATTTTCTTCTTCCTTCTTCTCATTGCTGCTCTTCTAATCGGATTTTCTTTTCACTTGGCCGTTTCTGCTTTTTGTATTTTGACCACTGAAATTGACCATTTAATTTGGGTTTACCGAGATCTGACGGCAATGGCTCGATTTCCAACTGATGTTTATCGGGGACTGGTGCGATTTATTTTAACTTTTGTTTTTCCAGTGGTTTTGTTGATCACTTTTCCGGCTAAAGCGTTGTTGGGTTTGCTTTCTCCAGAGAAGGTAGTCTTAGGGGTGGGCCTGAGTCTTTTCTTTGTCTCTCTCTCGCTCAAGTTCTGGTACTGGAGTCTTCGCCGCTATACCAGCGCCAGCAGCTAGCCCCACCAAGCCACACCGGGTGTGGCCCAGGTACGCCACACCGGGATCTTATAGTATAAATAAATAATCAATGTTAAATGATAAATGATAAAATAAATGAATGGGTCTTTCAGTTGGTATTGTCGGTTTACCCAATGCGGGCAAATCAACCCTATTTAATGCCCTTCTGGGAAGGCGGGTGGCTAAAGCGGAGCGCTATCCCTTTTGCACGATTGAACCCAATACTGGTGTGGTTAGTGTTCCTGACAATCGCTTAGAAAAAATTGCCCAGATAGTTCGACCCCAAGAAGTAATCCCAGCTCCGGTTAAATTTATTGATATTGCTGGTTTAGTTAAAGGAGCCCATAAGGGTTTGGGTTTGGGTAACAAATTTTTAGCCCACATTCGAGAATGTGATGCCATTCTTTATCTCTTGCGTGATTTTGATGGGGGGATTCCCAAAGCAGGTTCGGTTGGCCCTCGAATTGATTTAGAGGTCTTAAAAACAGAGCTGGCATTGAAAGATTTGGAGACTTTAATGAGGATTACTCAGGAGAGGGCCAATACTAATGAGAAAAAATTAAGAAGATCTATTGCCGAACGACTAATTTTAGTGCTAGAAAAAGGAGATTTGGTTCAGGAGGTTGATTTTAGCAAGGAGGAGAAAGGGGTGGTTGAT
>JALUUX010000070.1 GCA_027021145.1 Candidatus Shapirobacteria bacterium | reverse complement strand
TAGTTGAGACTTTCATCCCCGCTGATCCAGAAAAAATAGATGACATCCCTGCCTATTTAAGCGGAAAACTTGTTTTGACAACTAACCGGGGTAAATTTTTAGTTAAACTAAATATCAAAGGAAAAAAAGTAAAGAAAGAGGGAGTTTCTCCCGAAGAAGCTCTTCTTAAGCTCTTCGTCGCCTTGGAAAAAAATGACTCCTTCTCAGAGCCTCCCTAATCAGGCAAAACTTTTTACCGTTAATATCGCGGCAATAGCACTCAAATCATGAACACTATTTTCAGCAGAAAATTTCCCTCCTCCTCGTTTTTATTATTGAGTCATTAAAACATAACACCCAACGATGTGAGATAACGAACGAAAAGGACTATAAATGATGCCTCGGTCTAAAAGATACAAGGGATTATTTCTCTGTCTTGCCTCCTTAAAACAACGATTAAATGTTCTGGCATAAAGTTGGCTTAAGTTCTGATCGGGATAAGCGTAAAGCTCAATCTCAAATAATACTTCTCTTATGCTTAGCAATAACTCAGATAAAAGACCATGGAAAAGGGGGGCAGGAGCATTTCTTAAAATATTCCATTCGGTTCTAAGGGCTTCTTTTTCTCGCCAGTAACAACCTTTAACTCGAGGATTGATTCCTTGATTAAAGCTTTCTAAATAAGAGATTAGGTGGGATAGTTCGTGAATCAATTCTAAAACTTGATGGCGAAAATTAATGTTTTTATCAAGAATAATCTTAAAACGATCGGCTTCTTTGACATAAAGAAGCTGACTGTCTCTGGATTCGAACTTAAGATCGATTCTGTTTTGAAAGCGAGCCAAGTAAGGATTTTGTTTTACCACCCAGTCAATTACTTCTGAGAAGTTTCGAAAGGGAAACTGGGCAGAAAGACATAGAAAACAGGGGATATTAAATCTAGAATAGAAACCCTCTGGTAAGCTTTTGATATCAGACAAGGATTGATTTAAGAATTCAATTATTTGATCGATTCGATTGGTGAATAACTGATAATCTGATTTCGGAATTTTGTAACGCCAGAGAAAAAAATCAAGATAGGAAGAAAAACCTCTTTTTTGAGCAAGTTTTTGCTTTTCTTTAACTACATCCTTGAACTTTTTCTCAAGCTCCTTAACTGGCAGCTGAAAACTTCGCCAAATTGAGGGACGCTTTTTAAGCTCGGTCTTAAAGAATCTCTTTCTTAATTCAGTTTGTAATTGAGGAGGAAAAGCTAAGTGGAATTTAACGCTTGCTTGGAGGTCTGGGGGTGGATTATCAATTCGGGTTTGATTGATTGTTCTAGAAGCAAGATAGAGCGATACTACATCTCTGATCCAATTTTCAATGTAGATATCTTGGGGGACAATCTTTGGAGGTTTTAGTTTTTGGTAGCTTTCTATTGCCTCTCGCCTTGCCTTGATAGCCAATTGTTTTAATTTTCTGATTAACCCAGGCGATCTTTTTTTGATGAAAAAGTAGTCGAGATATTCAGAGATTATTAGATCAAAAACTTTCATAATGAGCGAATTATCTCTTCTATTTGCTCTTTTAGGCGTCTGTTATAAAATTCCTATTTCTCTTGGTAATGTATTCAACATGAATTCTGCCGGTTTCTCGGTGAAAATAATCCTTTTTCCTAGGGCATTGGCATAACCAATTTCTATAAGAGCAGAGGCTCCCACATATCCTTCGGGACTACAAACGATTAGGGCATCTGATTTAGCTATCGAATCAAGATAGTGGCGCGTAAGCTGAAGGGGAGAGAGTCCCTCTTCTCCATAAAAAACCACAAATTCTTCCTTTGGATTTTTCGGCTTACCAAACCTAGGGCTTAATACCACTGTTCCTTTCTTTTCGAGTTTTTCTTTAATTTTAAGGATATATTCTAGATGCTTTCTAAGACTACCACTAATAGTAACATATCTAAATTCTTGCCTGATGACGCCATTGATGAGGTTCGAATTTGAGGGGATAATAGTTTGGATTCCATATCGCTGGCAAATTGCTTGAGCTAGAGCAGAACAGGCACGAGCGCCATGCATCCATTTTGGATTCTCGGGCATTAGTTGTTCCAACTCAGACAAGGAAACTTTCGTAAATATCTCTTTATTCTTTTTTATGAAGGCCGAGAGACTAATAATGTTGGGATGATCCGGATCAGAAAAAAGCGAGTTTTGTTCTAGAGGATATTGAGCCAATTGCATATAACGCAGTTCTCCTCCGGTGTAAAAAGCGATTTTAGCCCGATTAGCCAATGGTGGCAATTTTTTAGTGATCCAATCAACCACCTCATCAAGAGAAACGCCTGAGTATGGTTGGTTTATCTTTGGGTATCTTTCAAGAATTGTGCCCACTCCCACCTCTATATTCTTTCTTTCTATTGCCTCTTTGCCATACATGACCACTAATTCTGTTGATCCTCCTCCGATATTGATCAGCAGGACATTTTCGTTAATATCGGCTTTTCCTACTAGCGCCATTTCTAGATAGAAGTTTTCTAGTTCATGGGGGATAATGTTAAGATAAACCCCTGTTTCTTGGAATATTTCGTCAATCAAGCGAGTTTTAGTGGGTGGGATTAACTTGCGAAAAATTGCTGTAGCATAGGTTTTAATCGCAACACCGGGGTTTTTCTCTTTGATACTAAGGAGGAGTTCAATCAACTCTCTTTTGTTATTCTCGGCAATACCACCCTCTGGATCAAACCCTTCTTTAAATGGGATGCTCCTTTGAAAGATTAGTTTTAGATTAGGGGTTTTGGCTTTGTTGAAGAAATAAACTTTGGAAGTAGAAGAGCCAATATCTATCAGAATTGCTTTTTTCATCTGACTCCTTTCAACTAAAACAAGTAATTGGTTCTTTAGGGTAATGTCAAATTTTAGCCACTAAATTATTAATCATTAACTCTCAATACAAAGCGTGTTTAGAATCCATATCTTTTGATAATTAATTTTTTTGAATCGTCTTTCCAGTCTCCCTTGATGATGATTCAATTTTTCTCCTGGTAATTTTTGCCTTGATCTCTTTCTTTCCCCATCGCCCCCAATTTTAGCACGGTGATATTCGATTGATAGGTTAGTGAAATATTTCTAGGAATGAATCTTAATAGCTAGAAATTACATTAATCAGGCAGGTTTTTGAGGTTTAACTTTGACCAGTTGTCCTGAATAACTATTGGCTGCATGGCTCTTATCTCATGATAATAGAACCTGATATTGGGAATAGGGTTTAGAAGAAAAATAGGCTTGTTTGACACATAAGCAAAGCCCATTTCTAAAAACGCATTGCCACCGATGTAGTTTTTAATCCCGTTTTTATCGTGATTAACAATTAAAACAGCGTCTGATTTCACTATATGTTGGTAGTGCTTCCTAATAAAGTCATGGCGAATTTTTAATTCAGCGGTGTCAATATAGGAATTATTCTTTATATCTTTAAGTTGTTGACTGGTAGCAACTTCCGGTAAGACAACCTCGTGACCCAAAGAAATAAGCTTCTTTTTTACCGCAAGCATTTTAAAATAATGGCTCATTGAACCACAAACGACAATCCTCATTTTTTGTTTTTTTTCATCCTGACGAGCAACTTGCATCTTACTTTCTTCATTAAATTAAGAACCAGTTGAGCGTCTTTAATTGCTTGTTGAGCTGTGGTCTGATCATGACCTTCTTCCTGATGGAGGGCGGGGCCACGTTTTCTTGATAGATCGATTGAGATTCTTTGTATTTTTTTAGCTTTCTTTTCCTCTATGCCTAGCCCGTGAGCTTTTAAAACTCTTAGAGTCAAAGGGGCCTGATCATGGTCTTTTGGGTAGTGAACTCCCATCAAGGCTAGGATCCCTGCCAGGCAAAGCTCGACCGCTTCTTGAGTCCTTCTAATTGTTAAATTCCAAACTCCTCTGTCAAAGGAAAATTTTGCTTGAGCGATACTTTCATCTGCCGCTGCAAGCAACATTTCAGATCGTTTAATATTGTTCATTTTTTAAAGATCAATTTGGCAATTAATAACTTGAGAAAAATCACGAAATAAAACCCAGCACCAACGATTATTAGGTAATTGAACTCTTCTCCCTCCCAGCTTGGCGATTTTCTTTTTAGTGTCTTCGATAAGCTTTCTACCAAAATTTCCAACATCTTTAAGAATAATTCCATGATCGGTGGCATCCAAGAAAACCCATAGAATATCTTTTGCTCGACTTTTGCTAATTAGAAAAGGGTAAATTTCTGGATAGATGTTCATTGAAACTAATCGCCGATATTCGGGAGTATTTCTTAACTCCAAAATCAAGGAAGCCAAAATTCTATTTGTTTCTTTTCTAGTTATTTTTTTGTCATCATAAAACACAAAAATGTCCAGATCGCTGTTTCCTTTGGCTTGATTGCGACAGACAGATCCAAAGAGAATTAGGGATAAAATCTTTTCTTTGAAAATGGCATTTATTTTTTCTACGAAGACTTTCAAGAATTTCTTATATGTTTCTATTCCTAGTCCAACAGGGAAACTATCCATGTCGGTGTTTTTTATCAAAAATTCTCTAATCAGAACAACATCTCTTTTGTCCTTCCAGCGATTGAGTTTGCTTTTGTAGGCCAGAACCTCCTCGAGCCTTACAAACGGAATGCCTCGAATAATCTCTGCCTCCTTAATCATTGTGGAAATATCTTTTCTAGTCGGAACAAACCACCAGTTAGAAATCTTTACGTGACCAATCTTAATGAAGCCCTCTGCGTCAGGGGAAAACAAATCTAAAAGCTTGTGCCAGAGATCATTGGTTACAATTACATCAATGTTTGGAGCCTCTCTAATTCCTCTTATTGCCATTACCGCGCTTCCAAAGACAGCGTATTTGCCTAATGGAAGATTGAGTCGTTTTACTTCGTCAATTAGGACATCAATTTTCATTCTAGTTTTATTAGAATAATAGCTAATTAAAATATACTTGTCAAGTGAAATTTGTCTAAGTCTGAAATTAGATTTGGATTTTAACACCAGCTAGGGTAGAATATACAAGCCATGCAAGATCCATATATTTTGTTTAAGAATATCAAAAAAGCTCGGTTGGCGGCGGGGTTGTCGCAGGAAGAACTAGCCGAGAAGTTGGGTGTCTCGGCCAAGACTATTTCTGCCTATGAGACTGGTCGAGCCATTCCTCCTTCTCCTACTCTGATTAGAATTGCTGAAATTACTAATGTTTCAGTAGATGAGCTGGCTGGCAACGGAAATGTTAGCAGCAAACATCAAGAAATTGAGAAAAAGCTAAAAAAATTAGAAGAAAGGGTAGCCAACTTAGAGCAATTAATGATTAAACTTTTAAAGAAAAGTAGGTTATAATTAAGCCAAGAAAAATGGTTTCCCACCCGGAATTGCTAAACCTGCTTTTAGAAATCGGCATCCTCAAGAAAGTTCAGCGGACTGGCTGGGTTTTAAAAGGGGTCAAAGATGTTGAGTCTGTAGCAGAACATACTTGGCGGGTGGCGATGCTGGCTTTACTTTTGGCTCCAGAATTAGGTCTAGATCAACTAAAACTGGTTAAGATGGCTTTAATCCATGATCTAGGCGAGGCAGGCATTGGTGATATTAAGTGGGAGTCAGGCAAGAAGGTGATTGGTTCCCGGAAGAAAAAGCATGCCGATGAAGAGAAGGTAATCAGTCAGATGTTTGCTGATAATCCTAGTTTTCAGGAATACGTTGAGCTCTGGAAAGAGTTTGGTCGTCAGGAGACCAGAGAGGCGAAAATTGTTAAACAATTGGACAAATTGGAAATGGTCATCCAGGCGCTAGAGTATGAGAAGGAGGGTTATCCCTCTGAGTGGTTTGATGAGTTTTGGGAAAACGCCGAGAAGTATTTAAAGGGTCAAGAATTAGAAGCATTTTTCATTTTTCTTAAAAACAAAAGAGAGCATGAGAAATCTAATCGCTAAAATTCTCAAAACTTCTCCTGATCCTTTAGGAGTGAGAAAAACCACTGCGGAAGTGCTTCTTAATTCCCGGTTAGTACGGATAAATTTTGACAAACTTCAGGAGGTGGCTAATTTAGTAAAAAGAAAGTTTGAAAAACGAGAGGTTTTGACTGCGGAGCAGTTTGGTTCTGATGATCCCACTCCTCAGTTAATATTTGTTCTTGATGCAATCAACTTTTGCTTTTGGGCTAAAAAAGGTCAAGAAAAATGGACCGTCGAGTATCCCAAAGGCAACTTTATCTCCAGCGGCTGGTTTGCTTTAGTAGCTTCAATCCAGCGAGCCCAAGAAGAAGGGACCCCAATTTTAGATGCTGACTATCTTAAAAATTTAAGACTCTCAGAGACCAAATATATTTTTAGAAGCGCTAATGATCGGCCCATTCCCCTATTAAAGGAGCGAGTTAGGATTCTTAACGAAATTGGTGCTATTTTGGCCGAGAAGTATCAAGGCAATATTTATCACTTTTTGACCGAAACAGGTCTTGATGCTGGCAAAGTTGTTACCCAAATAGTCGCTACCTTTCCATCTTTTGAAGACTATACTTCCTTCATGGGCAAGAGAGTCAATTTCTACAAAAGAGCCCAAATTTTTGCTTATGATCTCAGCCTTCTGCCTGAGTTAAAAATTACCAACCTTGAAAGTCTAACTTTGTTTGCTGATTACAAAGTACCTCAAATTCTCAGAGCTTTAGGGGTGCTGGAGTATGATCCCAGCTTAGCTAGGAAGCTGGATGAATATCAGATTCTAGAACCTGGTAGTCGAGAGGAAGCAGAGATCCGAGCAGCAACAATTTGGAGCGGAGAGTTTTTGGCTCACCAAGCCGGCATTATGCCTGTAGAAGTAGATAATGTCTTGTGGAAAGCAGCTCAGTCAATTAGAGATGTCAGACCCTATCACCGAGTTTTAACCACGGCCTACTAGCTTTTTGACGCTTCTGAGACAAGTTAATTAGTATTTAATTAGTTAGTTAGTTGGGCAAGACCCTATATAATTTAAGTCATGAATGCTAAAAAATTAATTAGGCCTGTAAAAGGGACGCGAGATTTTTATCCTGAAATTTGGTCATTTGAAAAATGGTTCTATAGGGTGGTTAGCAGTGTGTCCGAAAGCTTTGGTTATCAGGAATACGAGGCTCCAATTATTGAGAGAATAGAGTTGTATGCAGCAAAATCAGGAGAAGAATTAGTAAAAAAACAAGCGTTCACCTTAGAAGATAGAAAAGGAGAGATTCTTACGCTTAGGCCAGAGTTGACTCCTTCGTTGGCGCGAATGGTGGCAAAAAAAGAACATTCTTTAGTGTTTCCTGTCCGGTGGTATTCATTTGGACGATTTTATCGGTATGAAAGACCTCAAAAAGGAAGAGGGCGAGAGTTTTTTCAGTGGAATATCGATTTACTTGGACCAAACACCCCATTGGCAGATGTAGAGATGATTATGATTGCTATTAGCTTTTTTAAAGAGATTGGTCTAACCTCTGATGAGGTGAAGATACGAGTTAATGATCGAAAATTAGTTGAAAAGCGGCTGCTTGAGATTGGAATTCCACGAGCAAGTTTAGAAAGAATATTAAAGATTGTCGATAAAAGGGATAAAGTAAAAAGAAAAGTTTTCCATGAGTTACTAACAGAAGAGGGACTGGATAGGAGTCAATTAACTCGTTTTGAAGATGTTTTTGCTAATCGCCAATTTGCTGACTCAGATCGCTTATTGGAAGTTTTTGACCTTTTGCAAAAATCAGGAGCTGCTGAGTATGTTGAATTTGATCCCACCGTGGTTCGCGGGCTCGATTATTATACCGGAATTGTGTTTGAAGGCTGGGAGACAACTGGAAAATTACGCGCTCTTTTTGGTGGAGGAAGATACGACCGGCTTACTGCGGAAGTTGGAGGCAAAAGCCCAGTTTCTGGAGTTGGTTTTGCCATGGGAGATATGGTGATTGAGGAAGTGTTAAGAAGTCTTGGGAAGTTTCCTGAAATTAGTCCAAGCCTTCCGAAGGTTTTAATAACAGTTTTCGCCGGTTTTGAAAGCGAATCGCTTCGTGTAGCTGATGCTTTACGAAATGCTGGAATTGCAGTAGAGGTTTATCCTGATCCAGGTGTAAAACTAAAAAGACAGCTAAAGTATGCTGATCGGCGAGGGATACCATTTGTTATTATTATTGGCCCAAAAGAATTAGAACAGGGGGTGGTTGCTGTTAAGAATCTTGCTGATAAAAGCCAAAAGAATGTTTTGTTGTCTGATTTAATTGAAGAAATTAGCTCCTAAGTTATCTACTGCTACTATAAATACCACTATGCATTAAATTGTCATTGACGCAGTTCCATAATAGAATTTAGATCTACGAAATTCAATGCATTGTTTTAGGCAATTACATCGGCGATTTTCTCTGGGCGTCATACTTATTCTACTTCTCGAGTGAACAGCATTTCAGTAATAATCTATCCAGGAGAAAGATTGATAAGAAATTGAGTAAGCTGGAGGAAAGAATGACCAACCTAGGACAATTAATGATTAAACTTTTAAAGAAGGTAACTTATAATTAGGCCGATGGGTGGTTTGATGAGTTTTGGGAAAACGCCGAGAAGTATTTAAAGGGTCAAGAATTAGAAGCATTTTTCATTTTTCTTAAAAACAAAAGAGAGCATGAGAAATCTAATCGCTAAAATTCTCAAAACTTCTCCTGATCCCTTGACGGTGAGGAAAACTA
>JALUUX010000069.1 GCA_027021145.1 Candidatus Shapirobacteria bacterium | reverse complement strand
AAGGGATAACTTATGCCCAAAGAAGCAAGGAGGTGGCCAAAGATTATCGTTATTTTCCCGAGCCCGATATCCCCCCATTTGAGCTGACCCAGGAAGAAATCAATCGACTGCGCCAGAACCTGCCAAGCTTACCCTGGGAGGAAGAGGAAAAGATTATTCAGCTAGGCCTCAACTGGCAATGGGCTCAAATCATTGCCCGAACTAAAGATCGGGCCAGGCTTTTCTGGCAAGCAAGAGAAAAAGGACAAAATAAAGGGATAACAGACAAAGAAATTGCTAATTGGCTGGTAAACCGGTCCTTGCCAGAAAATATCAGCCCAGAAGCCTTGGTGGCCTTAATCGTTAAGGAGAAGAGCCGCTTTAGTCTCAGTCAAGAAGAAATCGCCTCAGTGGTGGAAACAGTCCTACGGGAAAACTCTAAAGCAGTCGAAGATTACCGAAAAGGAAAAACTCAGGTTATTGGCTTTTTGATTGGCCAAGTGCAACGAAAAACCCAGGGCAAAGCCGATCCGAATATCAGCCGAAAATTAATTGAACAAAGGCTCAATAACTGCTTGACCAAATGACTAAATCAAAATTTGTCCATCTTCACGGCCACACTGAATACTCACTCTTGGATGGGCTTTCCAAAATCAAGCCCTTAGTAAACAGGGCCAAAGAACTAGGGATGGAGGCCCTGGCAATCACTGATCATGGAGCCATGTATGGAACAATCAAATTTTACAACGCCTGTCGGGAAGCAGGAATTAAACCAATCATAGGCTGTGAAGTTTATATGGCCCATCGATCGCGATTTGATAAGCAACCTAAAGTCGATACTGACCAGTATCATTTAGTGCTTTTGGCTAAAAACTTGGAAGGATATCGGAATTTAATGAAAATTGTCACCAAGGCTTATTTAGAAGGCTTTTATTATAAACCCCGAGCCGATTTGGAATTAGTTAGAGAACATCACCAGGGTCTTATTGCTCTTTCGGCCTGCATTGAAGGCGAAGTAGCCTCTTTAATTCTTCAAGACGATTATCAGGGAGCCAAAAAAGTGGCTCAAAAATTTCTTGATATTTTTGGGGATGACTTCTATCTAGAAATTCAGGCTCATCCAAAAATTAAAAAACAAGACCGAGCCAACCAGGGAATAATCCAGCTTTCCCGAGAACTGGGGATTCCCTTGGTGGCCACCAATGATTTTCACTACATCAATGCCGAAGATGCTGAGGCCCAAGATGTCCTTTTGGCTATCCAAACCCAAAAAAAGGTTACCGATGAAGGCCGCCTGTCAATGCTAGATTCTCCTGATTTCTATCTTCGCCCTCCAGAAGAAATGATCAAATTATTTACTCACTATCCTGACGCTATTAGAAATACCTTAGAAATTGCCGAAAAATGCAATCTAGAAATCCCCTTAGGACAAAAAATTTATCCGAATTATCCTTTACCCGCCAACGAAACTGCCGCTTCCTATTTAAGAAAATTGACCTATGAACGGCTGCTCCAGCGCTACCCCAAACCTTCAAAAGAGGTAAAAGAGCGAGTCGAGTATGAACTCAAAATTATCATCGATATGGGGTATGCTGAATACTTTCTTATTGTTCAAGACTTGGTTAACTGGGCCAAAAAACAGGGTATTCGAGTCGGTCCAGGGCGCGGCAGTGCCGCTGGCTCTATTGTTTCCTATATTCTCAGAATTACCTCCATTGATCCCTTAGCCCACCACCTACCTTTTGAACGCTTTCTTAATCCTGAACGAAAATCGACGCCTGACATTGACCTTGACTTCTCTGATTTGCGCCGAGACGAAGTGATTGAATATGTTCGAGAAAAATATGGCGAAGAGCATGTGGCGCAAATTATTACTTTTGGAACGATGGAGGCCCGCCTA
>JALUUX010000068.1 GCA_027021145.1 Candidatus Shapirobacteria bacterium | reverse complement strand
TTTTCTTCTTTTGTTTCCATTACTCAGGCCCAAGATACTGAGGTTAGCCTTCGCTCTCACCAACTTGAGACTGAGATTAAGCTCATTTTTAATCAAGCTCCGCCGGGCCAAAAGATTAAAAAAGTAATGGCCTATCTGCAGGCTGATGCTAAAACCGCCCAACAGGCTATTACCCGAGCCTATCAAATTGATGCCCAAACTTATCAACATCGAGCTAAAGCCCATAAAGCCTTAGCTGAGATTGCTGCTGAAACCAGAGACGCTTCTTTTATTTTAGTTAATGTTGGTGGGGTAATCATTACCGGCGGCGAGATGTTGGCCGCTAAACAAGCTGCCCTTTTAGCGTTAAAAAGTGGCGCCAGACTCCAGGCGGCTCAGAAGCTGGCTTCAGCTGCCTATAGTGGCTTAGCGGTCGCTTTTAATGGCGCTGATGCAGTTTTGGCCATTGGAGAAAAAGGGGCAGTGATTATGGATAATCGGAAGTTGAAGTCAGTTTTGGTGGATGCTAGAGAAAAAATCGGCCCAGTGACCACAGTTTTAGCGATCACTGATTTTAAAAGTCTTAGAAAAGGTTTTAAGAAAGGCTTTGCTCGAGAACCTAGCCACTGGGTCACTCTCGAAGGTTATGCCGAGGCATTAGCTAGTTGGCTTAATCAGGACCCCCAAAATCCTCCGCGGATGACGGTTAATATTTCCCCTAAAGGAACCAGGATAAATTATAACCTTGATTCTCAAATCCAAAGCTACTTTACCTCGCCCCCGGCCCAGATTATCTTTAACCAGGCGCCAAGCTTTTTACCCTCGGGAAATTATATTATCTTGAATAAGCCACTGATGGTTAATAACCCTGCCTCAGAAGAAGAAACTCACTCCGATTCTCACTCGAAACAAGAAGCCCATAAGAAAGATATTCTTAAAGAGTTTTGCTCCCTTATGGTTGGTTTTGGAAGGATAAATAAGGAGAAAATGCCCTTTGGTAATGAAGAAGAATGCTATGCTCGTTTTCAAGAGAAAATAGAAAAAACTCTTCAGGCCTGCCCTAAGGCTAAACCGGAGGAGAGGAAGGGAATACCTTGTACTAAAGAGGCAATAAGAAGAGAATTTGAAAAAGTGATTATTAACGAAGAATTTCCCCTGATGAAGAAGTATTGTCAAAAAGAGTGTCACCAAGAAGGTTGCTCTCAACTCTGCTCTCGGATAAACGATTTTAAATTTTAGATTTTTTTGGCTAAAAATTTACGGTACTAATTATTTATACTTTTCCGATATGAAAATGGTAAAATGTTTGTGTGAAGGATAAGTTAATTAATTTATCGAATAAAGGAGGAGGTTGTGGCAAAACCGAATTATGCTATTACCAGACAGTTTGGGGGTGATTTTGCGGCAGCTGTTTTGGCTATTAAAGAGGCGCTTGGCCAAGAAGGGTTTGGTATTCTCACCGAGATAGATGTTAGTCAGACGTTGAAGAAAAAGCTAGGAGTTAATTATCCTAATTACTATATTCTTGGAGCCTGCAATCCTCCTAATGCTTATAAGGCCCTGATGGCAGAGACCGAAGTTGGTCTCCTTTTGCCTTGCAATGTTATTGTCTTTGAAAAAGGTGATTGCGTCTATATTAGTGCTATTAGACCCACGATTGCCTTAACTATCTCTGATAATCAAGCGCTTAAAGAAATTGCCCAGTTAATTGAGGATAAGTTGATGGCCGCTGTTGATCGGGCCGTTCAGTAAAAATAATAGTCAATTTTTCCAGAGCTTTTTGTTCTAAGGTTGACTTCTTGATAATTGGTTTCTAAAGTAGAAAGGGAAGAAAGGAGGTGAGGGAAATGTATGCTTATGTCAAAAGCCTTTTAAAAGAAGTAGGCGAACTGATGATCAAGACG
>JALUUX010000067.1 GCA_027021145.1 Candidatus Shapirobacteria bacterium | reverse complement strand
TATTCAAAGATGGATTTCAAAAAAATCGAAAAAAAGTGGCAGCAGGTTTGGGAAAAGCAAGACCTTTATCGGGCCAAGGACCTAACTGACCAAATGTTAAATGACCAAATGACCAAATCAAAACTGTATGTTTTAGTCGAGTTTCCTTATCCTTCTGGTTCCGGCCTTCATGTTGGTCATGCTTTTACCATGACCGGCGCTGATGTTTATGCTCGGAAAAAACGGATGGAAGGGCACAATGTTCTCTTTCCCATGGGTTGGGACGCTTTTGGTTTGCCGACGGAAAACTATGCCATCAAAACTGGCATTCATCCCAAGATTGTCACCAAGAAAAATACTGATAACTTTCGGCGTCAGATGAAGCGGATGGCCTTTTCTTTTGATTGGAGTCGAGAAATTAATACCACTGATCCTCATTATTATCAATGGACGCAATGGATTTTTATTCAGCTCTTCAAGCACGGTTTGGCCTACAAGAAGAAAATGCCCATTAATTGGTGTCCTTCTTGTAAAATTGGTTTGGCCAATGAGGAGGTGGTTAATGGCAAGTGTGAGCGCTGTGGCACGCCAGTGACGGCAAAAGAATTGGATCAGTGGTTGTTGCGGATCACGGCTTATGCCGATCGCCTGGCTGATGAGCTTGATTTGGTTGATTTTCCTCTCTCAGTTAAAGCCGCTCAGCGCAATTGGATTGGCCGTTCTGAAGGAGCCAAGATAAAGTTTCCAATTGCCGATTCTTCCGCCTCCTCGCCGCACCAGTCTCCCCCGACGCTTCGGGGCGCTCTGGCGTCGGCTGCGGAGGCACCCAATTACCTTGAAGTGTTTACTACTCGGCCCGATACTCTCTGGGGAGCGACTTTTATGGTTATTGCTCCCGAACATTGGCTGGTAGAGGAAATCCTAAATCCTAAATCCGAAATCCGAAACAAATTCAAAATTCCAATGACCAAAATTCAAAAAATTAAAAAATATGTTAATCAGTCGCGGAAGAAGTCCGAACTAGAGCGAACTGAACTAGAAAAAGACAAAACCGGCGTTTTTACCGGTCTTTATGCCATTAATCCGGCTACAGGCCAGAAGATTCCTATTTGGATCTCTGATTTTGTTTTGGCTTCTTATGGAACCGGCGCGATTATGGCTGTTCCTGCTCACGACGAGCGCGATTACGCCTTTGCCAAAAAATATCATTTGCCCATTGTGCCAGTGATCGAACCGAGGGAGGCGAAAGGAAAGTTAAATAGCGATCTTTTAACTGATTTTTCATTAGAGCAGCTTAAGCGGGCAGCAAAGCGATTTTACCAGACGGTTTTAGCCCAGGAAGAAATCTATTCGCCGGTGCTTCAAAAAGAAGTTAAGTTTACTTGGCAGGGGTGGAATCATCTTTTCACTAAAGCTCGCAGCCGAATGGAGTTTATCAGTCGTCTTTGCGCTCTTCCTAAAATTCCTTTTGTTTTAACTCAAAAGGCTAAGCTTTTGGGCCAGACCACCAGAAAACAAAAGAGTCAATTAATTCGTTATTGGGCCTTGGGAGCAGTAGTTGATGGAGTGGCCGTTAAAGTAGTCCTTCGCCAGAAAGGGAAAGGTCCGGTCCACTTTTGGTCTTTGGTTTGGCAAGGAGAAAGAAAAAAAGCTGCCATCTCTCGCTTGTATCCGCGAATTCGGGCCAATAGTTTGGCCCCTGGCAGCTTGGTAAACAATTATATCACTTTTGCTAAGGCGCTGTCAAGGTGGGAGGGAGAAAAGAAAAATCAAGAGCCAAATCAAGTTTATGAGGGCGAGGGAGTTCTGATTAATTCAGGACCGTTTAGCTTGATGGATTCTATCAAGGCTAGAAAAGCAATAATTGATTGGTTGGAGAGAAATAATTTGGGTCAGCGGGCGGTTTCTTACC
>JALUUX010000066.1 GCA_027021145.1 Candidatus Shapirobacteria bacterium | reverse complement strand
ATTTATCCTACCTTAAGAGGTGACCCTTAGTGAAGCTAACCTAGTTAGAAGAGTAATGAAAACAGGTGGGATTATTTATGTCCCAGTCACAGTAGCATATATATAAAAGAAAGACAATTTTAAAACTCGGCTCGTTGGCGGTAGAGGGCAGGGTCGATGACGGTGGCCAATTTTTCAAGATCAATGCTGATTTTTAAAAATCGGATTAATTTTTTTAGCTGAGGGGTGGGATTTTTAATTAGCAAATTATAGTTGATCTCTAAAAGATCAGTATTTGATTGCTCTTTGAGCCAGGATTTAATTTCTTTAAGGTGCTTTTGAAATAAAGGGAGTAATTTTTTGTCTTCATTGGGATTGGCAGTTTTTCCCGTTCTAATGAGCATTTTTCTTTGAGAGGTAAGGACCTCGCTAAGGTTCCGATTGATAAAAATTACTTGGTAGTGATAATTTGGAGGCAGAAACTTTAAGAGAGCAGAGATTATTTTTACCGCTTTTCCCTGAGCATTTTTTAGCCAGGATTGGTCAGTTCTCAATTGCTTAACTTTCTCATATTCATAATAACCCCTAGGATTATCCTCATCAGCTTTTCTTTTTTGATCAGTGAGGATAGGAATACCAGCAGCTTCCAGAATTTGCATCATTAGTGAGGTGCCAGAGCGAGGAAGACCAGAGACAACTATTATTGATTTTCTCATTTTCAATTTTCAATTTTAGCATTTAAAATATAGATAATGGGTGGGAAGAAAATAAGTGCTAGTTTTTACCAGCAGCGGTTTAAAACTAGATCTGAGTGGTCTCGATTGGTGGGGCAGATTGTTTCTAAAACGGGATTTCGAGCAGAGGAGGAATTCTTTACTAATGTGGTTTATCACCAAAACAGGATTGGTAGTTTTCACATTAAAGGGAAGTTTCAGGGAAAGCCCGCCTCTTTAAAAATCCAGGGGATCGATCCGGGATCGAGTGAGGCGAGTAATATTATTTCTTTTGAAAAGCAAAATCGCTCCAGTTTAATTCGGGCTCCAACTGTTTATAAATATCAAGATTACGACCCCAAGTCGGGTTTTGGCTATTTGATCTGGGAGAAGATTGATGCCAGGCCTCTAAGACAGATTTGTCGGGCGGACAGAGATCATCTAGAAGAATTTCTGCGATTTTACCAGGAGTTTAAAAGTGAGGCCTTAAATGACAGTTGGATTGTTCCAAAGGAAAAAACTCCACTAGAATCAGCCGAGGGATATGTCGGAGTGTTAGAGAAGATTTATCAAAACGCAGGGACTAAGGTTTTAACTAAGCTGGGTTACAATTATCAGATCTTTGGAAAAAGGTTTTTATCTTTAGTAAAGAAACACTCTTCCTTGTGGTCTAGGGAGTTTACTCATGGACACTTGGGTCCAGATGATATTTTGATTGATCGCGAGGGAAAATATATAATTTTTTCTCATCTTTATTGGGGCTGGTATCCGATTTATTATGATTTTGTTTTCTATTTTTGGGCCTTGAGTCTTGATAAAAGAAGAAATAGTGTTGACAACCTTCGTGCTCTTTACCAGCTTTGGTTTGAGGCTGCTCGGCGGTTTTGGGGAGAAAGTTTTATCCCGGAAGCTTTCGAATTAACAGTTTTGGATCGACTTCTGGGCTCGATCTTAGTTCAGATTGGAGCTACGACTTCTAATCCAACGCCGCTCTTGAGGGCAACAATATCATTTTTTGATGAACTAACTCAATAATGTTCTCGATTGTGATTCCTAACTATAATGGGAAAAAGTTTCTCAAGCAATGCCTTACCAGCATCTTCGATGCTGTAAATCCAAAATCCCAAATTCTAAATTCTAAACAAATCCCAAATTCTAAATCCGAAATTCTAAACATAGAAATAATAATAGTTGATAATAATTCTACTGATGGATCAGTTGAATTTATTAACTCATTAACGAGTTCACGAGTTAACGAGTTGA
>JALUUX010000065.1 GCA_027021145.1 Candidatus Shapirobacteria bacterium | reverse complement strand
CAAAGCGATTTCTGGTTGGTTGCCAGGCAAAAAATTGAACGGTTTGGGAGCAGGCCGATTTTCAGGCAGGCGAGAGGCTAAAGTGCTTAAAATCAAAGTGTTGTCTAAGGATAACAAAGTTTCTAAGAAAATGGCCTGAGTAAGGGTGGCTAAACTTAAGCTGGTAGCCATAGGCTAAACTTTAACCTTGACGCCCGGGCCCATGGTTGCCTTGAGGACTAATTTCTTGATTTGGCCTGAGCCTAGGAATTTAATGAGTGCTTCTACATTGGCAATTAATTCTTGGTCAGGCTGATCGAGTTTGCCCAAAACTAGGTGAACCACCGGGGCTTTTCTTTCGGTTTTCACTTTAATAACATTGGCTTGCTGAAAACGCTTGACTGCTTTTTCTGGATCTTTGACTAAGGTGCCATTTTTGGGGTTGGGCATCAGACCTTTGGGACCAAGAATTCGGGCAAAGGGAACAATTTTAGGCATCATTTTGGGTGAAGCCAAAAGGACATCAAAATCGATTTTACCGGCCTTAATTTGCTCAATTACTTGATCGTCAGCAATAACCACTTTTTTGGCCTTTCCTTTAAAGTGGGGGAGTTTTAATTCGCCCAACTCTCCTGTCTGTTTGACGACTAGATGGGCTTCAAGATTGCCGACAAATTTACTGATTGAGGTTTCTTTAACTAATTTGACTGCTTCGGCTAGAGGATAAAGTTGGTTTTGATCCACTTTTGCTCTAGCAGCTAGGTATTTTTTACCCCTAACTTTGGGTTTTCTGCTCGGAGCTTTTTCTTCTTCGGCCGGCGAAGGTTTTTCGGGAATCTTGATTGGCTCCGCCTCTACCACCTTAATTCGATCACCGCCTTTTAAGCCGACACCTTTAATTCGCTTTTTTCCTTTTTTGTCTTCCTCTTTCTTTTCTATTTTTTTCTCTTCTGGTTCTTGGCCGATGACCTTAATCTTTTTTTGCCCCATAATTCCAGTTAATAGTTAATAATTAATAGTTAATAGTTTAGTTAAAAGTTAAAAGTTTTAATTTCTTTCAGTTTTCAATCTCGATTCCCATACTCCTTGCTGTTCCCTCAACAATTCTCATCGCCGCTTCGAGATCATTGGTATTCAAATCGGGCATTTTCTGTTGAGCGATTTCTTCAACATCTTTTTTGGTTAGCTTACCGACAGTCTCTCTTTTAGTTTGATGGGCGCCTTTTTCTAGACCTAATTTTTTCTTGATTAAGGCTGAAACTGGTGGCAGCTTAGTAACAAAGTCAAAGCTGCGATCTTCATAAACAGTGATAATTACCGGAATAATATTACCCTTCTGATCTTTAGTCCGCTCATTATATTGATTAATAAAATCCATGATTGGGACCCCATGCTGACCTAAAGCTGGACCAGCCGGCGGTCCGGGAGTAGCCTCGCCCGCGGGCAGATTTAGCTTGATAATTGCTTTGACTTTCTTGGCCATTTTTCTCTTCTTAAATTTTGCTCACCTGCAAAAAATCTAATTCCACTGGAGTCTCGCGCCCAAAGATGGAGACTAAGACTTTTAATTTGCCTTTTTCTTCGTCAATCTCTTCAATTGTGCCTAGAAATTCGGCAAAAGGGCCGTCAGTGATTTTAACGGCCTCGCCGACTGAGAATTTAGTTTGATATTTGGGTCGGCCTTGTTTAACGGTGGCAATGATTTTCTCAACTTCCTTTTCAGAAATTGGCGTTGGTTTATTGCCAGCACCAACAAAGCCAGTTACCCCCGGAGTGGTTCGCACCACTAACCAGGAATTGTCGGTGAGGACCATTTTGACCAAAATATAGCCCGGGAAGATTTTTTCCTGGGTTTTTACCTTTTTACCTTGGCGGATGGTGTATTTATCTTGAAGAGGAATGATGACTTCAAAAATTTTATCAGCCAAGCCCATGGTTTTGGCCCGCTGTTTCAAAGCTTGGGTCACTTTATACTCATGAC
>JALUUX010000064.1 GCA_027021145.1 Candidatus Shapirobacteria bacterium | reverse complement strand
GGGGCTCAGGACGCCCAAATTCTGGGGAGAGAGTTTGGTCAGGAATTCGGCGCCGATGACCTGGTTTCCTTAAGCCGCTTTCAAGTTCTGCTCAAACTCTGTATCGATGGCGAAACCTCCAATCCCTTCTATGCCACTACTTTGCCTCTGCCTGCTTGCGCCAACCAACAACGAGAAAAAGTGATTCGGGTGTCGAGGGAGAGATTTGGGAAAAAAGTGAAAAGTTAATAATTAAAAGTGAATAGTTTAGTTAATAGTTAATAGTTAATAGTTAATAGTTGAGGCTGACCCGTTTCGGGGTTCGGTTACCTTGCTCGACACCAAAACCAGCAAATTTTAAGTAGACAAAAATGAGGTGATCGCCATTGATTTTTAGAATATAGGGGTTAATTGACAATTTGGTTGTCAATAATTATAATAATTACGCTAATCAATTAGCCGAATTAATATTAATAGCACCAGTAGCATGACCATTAAAAGGTTGGGGTTGGAATTAATTAAAAAGAAGTTAGAGCCGGGTAAGGTGGTGCTGCTTTATGGTCCTCGGCGAGTGGGCAAAACTTTCCTCTTAACCCAACTACAAGAACAACTAAAAAATCAGGAAAAAATCGCCTATTTTGCTGGCGACCGGGCTATTGTTCAAAAAACTCTTTCCTCGCTTAATCCCGAAGCAATGCGCCAGTTTATTGGTCAAGAAACTACCCTTTTGATTATTGACGAAGCCCAAAAAATACCCCAAATCGGCGATAATTTGAAACTCCTGGTTGACAGTTACCCTAAATTAAAAATCATTGCCAGTGGCTCGGCTTCCTTGAGTTTAGCCCAAAAAGTAGGTGAACCGCTGACCGGCCGAAAAAAGACTTTGCTTCTTTACCCGATCTCGGCCAAAGAGATCATTCAAACTAAAAATCAAGGGTTCTATCTGGAAACCCTAGAAGAACGACTAATTTTTGGTAGCTATCCTGAAGTCTTCCAAAAAGGCAGTTGGACCGAAAAACAAGAATATCTTCTTGAACTGGTTGATTCTTACTTATTCAAAGATATCTTGGAGTTAGAACAACTAAAACATAGCAAGAAATTGGTTGATCTTCTGACTCTAATTGCTTTTCAAATTGGTCAAGAAGTCTCCTTAAGTGAATTAGGCAACCGGCTTGATTTCCACAAAGACACCGTCGCCCGTTATCTCGATTTACTGGAAAAGGCCTTCATTCTGGTTAATATTCGCGGCTTCAGTCGTAATTTACGCAAAGAAATCAGCAAAACCTCACGCTATTACTTTTGGGACAACGGGATTAGGAATGCCGTTATTAATCAATTTAATCCCCTTAACCAGCGTAATGATTTGGGTCAGCTGTGGGAAAACTATTTAATTATCGAGCGATTAAAGAAACAGAGCTATGAGCAAATTTTTAGTCGCAACTTTTTCTGGCGCACTTACTCCCAGGCAGAAATTGACTGGGTTGAAGAACGAGAGGGTAAATTGTTTGGCTTTGAGATTAAATGGTCGCCAAGAAAAAAGATCAAGCCGCCGAAAGATTGGCTGAAAACTTATGATAATGCCTCCTGGCAGCTAATTACCCAAGAGAATTTCTTGGAATTCATTGCTTGATCCCCCGTGTGGATTTACGAATTTAGGAATTTAGGAGTTAGGAGTTGACAAAAGAGGCGATGTTTAGTTAGAATATTAGAAAGTTAGAAAATCAGAAAATTGGAAAAATGATCACTGGTGGATCGGCCCTAATCAGGGTGCAAGTTAAAGGTCTCATTACTCTGCCTAAAACTTGGCGAGAAGAATTGGGCATTAAAGAAGGAGGACTGGTTGAAATTAAAATTAAAAAGAAGGCGGGCGAACTGCGAATCAGGCCAGTGCGAGTGGTTAAATACCCAGTTAGAAGTTATCGGCAGGAAGAAATCAATCAATTTTTAAAACTAGATGCCCAAGAAACCAAAAAGCTTAAAGCCAAA
>JALUUX010000063.1 GCA_027021145.1 Candidatus Shapirobacteria bacterium | reverse complement strand
TCGCGTTTGACTTTTTCGTTTTCTTCAGCAAAAACAGGCTGCTCTACATACTCGCCAATAAGGAAATTGGTATCGCCGGGGCTATCAACCCGAACCAGACTACTCATCTCTCGAATAATAATCTCAAAATGCTTATCATGGATGCTAATTCCCTGCGATTCGTAAACTCGCTGTACTTCGGTCAAAAGATATTCTTGAGCGGCTTCTAGACCCCTAACTCGCAACACCTCTCGAATATCCAGAGAGCCGGAAGCCAGCTGAGTTCCCTTAACCACCAAATCGCCGCTCTTGACTCGGAGCGTACTTGTCAAGGGAATCAAATAGCTAACAGTAATTGTTTCTTTGCCTTTCTTTCCTTTAATCACTACCTGATAACCATCATCGAGTTCAGTCACTTTAACTCGACCATCAATTTCAGCCAAAGGAGCGACCACTTTAGGCATGCGGGCTTCAAATAATTCTTGAACTCGGGGCAAACCTTGAGTTACATCTAAGCCCACTACACCACCAGCGTGCTTGGTCCGCATAGTTAGTTGGGTGCCTGGCTCACCGATTGACTGAGCAGCAATCACTCCTACTGGAGTACCAACTTCAACTACCTCTCGAGTAGAAAGATCCCAACCATAACACTTGGTGCAAACACCATATTTGGTGCGACAAGTTAATGGTGAACGAACCGCCACCTGGTTAATCTGATGTTTCTCTAATAACGCGACCAATTCCTCATTAATAATTACCCCCTTCTTGGCCAATACTTCGCCTGTCTTGGGATCTTTGACCGAGTCAGCCAAAAAGCGGCCAAGAATCCGCCGATTAAACGAATCTTTTCGCTCTCCCTCACGACTGATAATAATTTTCCGACTGGTGCCACAATCTTCCTCTCTCACCAAACAAGTATGGGCCACATCGACCAAGCGACGAGTGAGATAACCGGCGTCAGCAGTCTTGAGAGCAGTATCAGTCAATCCCTTTCGCGAACCCCGAGCTCCGGTTACATATTCAAAAACCGAGAGTCCCTGGCGGAAGTTAGACTTTGTCGGCAAGGGTACAATCCGACCTAAAGGATCAACCACTAAGCCCCTAATACCAGAGATTTGCTTGATTTGGTCCCGAGAGACTCGCTTAATTCCGGCATCACTAATTAATTTAATTGGAGCATCAGGAGAAAAGCGCTCCCAAGTTAAATTGGCAATTTCTTCGGTGGTTTCGATCCAAACATTTTTCACTAAATCCTCTTTCTCTTCCTGAGTGATCAAACCCTGATGATAATTTTCCTCGATTTCGCTTGTCTTCTGATTAGCTTCTTGAATCAAACGATCTTTTTCTGGCGTTGTTTGACAATCAAAAATTGAAAGAGAAACACCCGAATAAGTCGCTCCCCAGAAACCAACTTCTTTTAGGGCATCAATGAGTTCAACCACTCGCTGACGATCAAATTTTTCAAAGGCAATTTTAAGCAATTCTTTGATCCCCTTGGCATTAACTGGATGATTAATAAAGCGCATTTCCTCGGGCAAAATATTATTAAAGATGATTCGACCAACAGTGGTAATCTTAATCTCTCCCCGGATTCGAGCCGCAATTAGCTGGCGTAGCTCAACCTTACCTGACCTCCAGGCTAAAATTGCCTCTTCTGGGCTAGCAAATAACTTTAACCCCTCAAGTGAAGTTGATTTTTCCCGCTCCAAATCTTCTTCTCGAACCGAAGTCAGATAATAACAACCGACAATCATTTCTTTACTAGGAACATTGATGGGTGAGCCATCGGCTGGTTTTAACAAATTCTCGGAGGGCAACATCAGGGTTTTGGCTTCCTCTTGGGCTTTATTGGAAAGAGGAAGGTGAACACCCATTTGGTCTCCATCGAAATCAGCGTTAAAACCGGCACAAATACAAGGATGGATTCTAATCGCTAGACCATCTACTAACATAGGATAAAAAGCCTGAATTGACAATTTATGAAGCGTTGGGGCTCGGTTGAGAAGAATTAATTTATCTTTGACCACCTCCTCTAAGATGTCATAGACCTCGGGAGGGCGATGATCAATCAAATTCTTGGCGCCGCGGATATTGGGAGCTAAGCCGCGCAACATAATTTCCCGAAGAACGAAGGGCTTAAACATCTCCAAGGCCATTTCTTTAGGCAGGCCGCATTGATTCAACTTGAGCTCGGGACCAACAACAATGACGCTGCGGCCAGAGTAATCAACCCGCTTGCCCAAGAGATTGCGTCTAAACCGACCTTTTTTACCCCGCAAAAGGTCAGAAAGAGAGCGAGGAGTGCGGCGAGCAATCCTTCGACGCCGAGCACTTTTGGTAGCATCAATTAAAATATCCACTGCCTCCTGCAGCATCCGCTTTTCGTTACGCAAAATAATCTCCGGCGCTCCCAATTCGATCAGGCGCTTCAAGCGATTATTACGATTGATCACTCGACGATAAAGATCATTTAAATCGCTGGTGGCAAAACGGCCGCCTGTTAACTGAACCATGGGCCGGAGATCAGGAGGAATTACAGGCAAAATTCGCAAAATCATCCAGCTGGGGTCAATTTGGGCCTTTAACATTCCTTTAACCAATCTGAGCTTGCGCATTAACTTCTTCTTCTTTTGAAGACTAGTAGTTCGCTTCAATTCTCGCTGTAGTTGTTTAGCTAATTTATTTAGATCAATTTTCTCAATGATCCGCAAAACTGCCTCCGCACCCATACCGGCCTGGAAAAACTCTTGGGCTCCAAATCGTTCTAAGTGAAGCATCTCTTCTTCGGAGAGAATTGTCAGCGGCTTCATTGTTCTCACCTTTTCTTCGAGAATCCGACCCAGGCTAGTCAATTTTTCCTGCTCAATCAATTTCTTATTTTCTAGGCGGCGCTTTTTTTGTCGCAATCGAACGGCAATTTCTTCCTGAGCCACTAGTAACTGCTCCTTATTTTTAATTTTATCTACCAAGCGTTTCTTTTCTTGCTCGGCTGCTTCCTCTAACCGCTTAATTTCTCGGGCAATTTCCTGAGCAATTACCTCCTTTTCCTGCTTAATGCCCCGACGAATACGCTTAACCATCTCTTGACGCTGCTTTTCCTCTACCTCAGTCACCAAATAGCGAGCAAAATAAATCACTCCCTCCAACTCACGCTGAGGAAGATCCAAGAGCAAAGTTAAGGGAGAAGGATTGTTTTTCAAAAACCAAAGGTGAACCACTGGAGCGGCCAAGGTAATATGTCCCATTCTCTCCCGTCGTACCCGAGAGCGCGTTACCTCCACCCCGCATTTATCGCAGATGACGCCGCGGTAGCGGATTTTCTTGTATTTGCCGCAATAACACTCAAAATCTTT
Source organism: Candidatus Shapirobacteria bacterium (assembly GCA_027021145.1). Classification (GTDB taxonomy): domain Bacteria; phylum Patescibacteriota; class Microgenomatia; order UBA12405; family JAHJSD01; genus JALUUX01. Next base: position 5,724 of record JALUUX010000063.1, on the reverse strand, counting down.
AGTTGGGCCAAAAATTTTCTCACAGAAAAGGCCGTCCTTCTCTGGGCGCCAGGTACGATAATTAATCGTTTCTGGTTTAGTCACTTCACCATAAGACCAGGCTAAAATCTCTTCTGGCGAAGCCAACTTGATGCGCAACCCTTTAAAATCAATTAGATGGCGAAAAGGATCAGTTTTTATCTTGCTCATCTTTATTACTCTTTGACTCATCTCCCTCCTCCGGTTGCTCAACTACTCCGGTGGGAGTAACTTTTAACCCTAAACCACCCAACTCTTTTAGGAGAACATTGAATGATTCGGGGATATTGGGCGGGGGCGGATTTTGGCCCTTAATCATTGCTTGATAAACTTTCGCTCGCCCTGAGATATCGTCTGATTTTACCGTAAGCATCTCTTGGAGAGTATAAGCAGCTCGATGAGCCTCTAACGCCCAAACCTCCATCTCTCCCAATCGCTGACCACCCATGCGTGCTTTACCCCCAAGAGGTTGCTGGGTAATTAATGAGTAGGGTCCAGTGGACCGGGCATGGACCTTATCATCAACCATATGGATTAGCTTCATAATATAACCAATACCGACAGCCACTGGTTGATCATAAGGTTCTCCTGTTTTTGGATTAAAAAGAGTGACTTTGCCTGAAACTGGCAGACCCGCTTCTTTAAGCGCCCGCTCAATTAGCTCCTCCGAGAATTTTTCAAAAGCAGGAATCGCATATTTTTTTCCCAACTTTGCTCCTGCCCAACCCAAATGCATCTCCAAAATCTGTCCCAAGTTCATTCGAGAAATCACCGACAGCGGCGAAATAATGATGTCGATGGGAGTGCCATCCTCTAAATAAGGCATATCGTAAGCTGGTACCACGCGAGAAATTACCCCCTTATTCCCGTGGCGACCAGCTAGCTTATCCCCCTCCTTAATTCGACGAAGTTGGGCCACAATTACCTTAATAATTTTGTTAACTCCAGGATCTAACTCATCGTCTTGATCCCGATCTAAAATATTGATTCCGATTACCGTGCCTCCTTCACCATGAGGCACCCGCAAACTAGTATCTTTCACTTCCCTGGCTTTTTCGCCGAAAATCGCTCGCAGAAGCCGCTCTTCGGCGCTTAACTCTTTTTCTCCTTTGGGTTGAACTTTACCTACTAAAATATCATTTGGCCCGACTTCGGCTCCAACCATTACAATACCTTCCTTGGTTAGTTTAGCTAAATCAGCTTCCGCCACATTGGGAATATCTCGAGTTACCTCTTCTGCTCCTAGCTTAGTATCAACTACTTGAGCTTCATACTCATTGATTTGAATTGAGGTCAAAAGATCCTCTTTAACTAACCGATCAGAAATAACAATCGCATCCTCAAATCCCAAACCCTCAAACTGACAATAGGCAATCAGTAGATTTTGGCCCAAAGCCAATTCGCCTTGGTCAATAGCGGGTCCATCAGCTAGCAAGTCTCCCTTTTCCACCCAATCACCTACGGAAACCACCGGACGCTGATTATAACAAGTGCCGTAGGGACTGGTGCGCTTAAACTTAACAAGGCGATAAACTTTCTCTCGCTTACCCCGTTTTTCTGGATCAACAATAATCTTCTCGCCGTCAACATACACAACTCTGCCTGCTTCTTCTGCCTTAACCACTCGATGCATCGCTTCAGCCACCACTTTCTCCATCCCCGTTCCTACAATTGGCGCCGCGGGCCTCACCAGAGGCGCCGCTTGACATTGCATGTGCGAGCCCATTAGGGCTCGGTTGGCCTCATCATGAGCAATAAAAGGAATTAGAGAGGCTGAAGTGCCAACTACCTGTTGGGCCACATAATCAACCAATTGAACTTTTTCTGCCGGTGCTTCGGTAAATTCTCCTTGGTGTCTGACTGGCACCCACTCATCTTTAATATATCCTTCCTCATCAAGTACTCCAGGATGAGTAATATAATACTCTTCCTCGTCATCAGCCGCCAAGTAAATAATTTTATCTCTCACTTTCATTCGCTTCTTGCCCCCCTCATTAACTTCTTCAACCACTCGGTAAGGAGCCTCTAAAAATCCGTATTCATTTACCCGGGCAAAAAGACTAAGATAGGTAACCAAACCAATATTTTGCCCTTCTGGCGACCGTACTGGACAAATCCGGCCATATTGAGAACTGTGAATATCTCTAATCGAGAACGAGGCGCGCTCTCGGGTCAATCCTCCAGGACCAATAACTGTTACCCGGCGTAACAAATCTAATTCAGCCAAAGGATTCGTCTGATCTAAAATAGCCGAAAGCTGATTGGTGCGGAAGAAGGAATTAATGGCTGCCACTAAAGATTGGGGATTAATCATCTGAGATGGTTTTGCCTTTTCTTTGGGGCTAATTAAGCTCATTCGCTCTTTAACCATTCGTTCGAAACGAGCCACAGCTGGCCGCAAAGCCACCTGCGTAACAATTTCCCCCACTCGGCGCAAGCGCCGATTAGCTAAATGATCGATATCATCCACTCGACTCTCTTTACCAGTCTGGAGAGCAATCAAATACTTTATGGTCGCCACCAAATCCTCTCGAGTTAAAACCCAATGGGCCGGATCATCATCAGCCAATGAAAGTCCCAGGCGCTTATTAATCTTATATCGCCCCACCCGACCCAATTCATAAGTTCGTTGATCAAAAAAGCGCTCCCGGAAAAAATTCTCCGCTGTATCCAGAACTGCCGGCTCCCCCGGCCGTAACTTGCGGTAAAATTCCAAAATCGCTTCTTCTTGATTGCGACTCGGATCCAACTCAATCGTCGCCTCAATAAAATCAGAAAATTCCTTAATTAAGGCCTTATTGCTCGACAAACCCAAAGCTCGAAGAATAATAGTAGCTGGAAATTTACGACGGCGATCAATCCGGGCATATATCACCCCTCGACGACTAACAAAAAACTCCAACCAAGAACCCCGAATCGGTCTAATTTCGGCTTGATAAAGCACCTTACCCGTAGCCGCATCCTCCTCACCAGTAAAATAAACTCCTGGGGAGCGAACCAGCTGATTAATTACCCCCCGCTCAATACCGCTAATAATAAAAGTTCCCTCTTGAGTCATCATGGGCAAGTTGAGCAAGAAAACTTCTTCCTCGGTACTTTGCCCTGTTCTTAAATTAGTCAACCGCGTTGCCATTCGCACTGGCACCGTATAAGAAACTCCTTTCAATTGAGCCTTTTCTGGAGTGACTGTGGGCTCCCCAAAACGAAGTTGACCTAGCTCCAAGCGCCAATTTTTACCCGTGTAATCATCAATCGGAGAAATCGATCTCACCGTCTCCTCAAAACCTTTTTCAAGAAACCACTGCCACGACTCTTTTTGAATCTGGGTTAAAGCAACTGGTGAAGGAGTCGGTGGCTTTTTGCCCCAGTAAATTCGCCCCTTTTTCTTCATTGATCAAAGCCAAAAAAAGATACGGACCGGAGTCCGCCGTTAATTTGTGACCCTATTATACCGATAATGTCAAGTCTGGTCAATATACTTTTCAATATTCCTTTGGTGCTCCTCTAAGGTCCGAGCAAAGTGAATCTTTCCCTGAGCATCAGAAAGATAAAACCAATAGTCGCTATCTTGATAGTTTACCACAGCCTTAAGTGCACTCAAAGAGGGGTTGCAAATCGGACCAGGAGGCAAACCAGGATTAAGATAGGTATTATAAGGAGAATCAAGGGTTTTCAAGTCAGCTTTCGTTACTCGAGGCCACCAATTACAACTTTTTTCAGAAAAATTGCAGCGCCGGCCAGCTTTAACAAACTGAACCGTAGCATCTACTTGAAGAGGCCAACCAGCCCGCCAGCGCTTAATTAAAATCCCGGCCACTAGTGCTCGATCCTCCTCTAACTTAGCCTCTCGCTCCACTAACGAAGCTAGAACTACCACCTGATGCTGAGTTAAATTCCGCTGCCGGGCCTGCCCAGCCAACGATCGCCACTTCTTATCAAAATTATCAGTCATAATCTTAACAATTTTCTCTGCACTAGTCTCAATAGGAATCAAGTAGCTATCAGGAAAAAGGTAACCCTCCTTGCCTCGACTTGCCCTCAAAAAGGCCTGGGGCTCAAGGCTAAAATTTTTGCTTATTTCTCGAGCAATCTCTTCCCGTCGCCATCCCTCCAGCACCGTCAACCATTGATCTAGACGCCCCTGACGCAATTGGGTTACAATTTCAGCCACTGAGTTCTGAGGAGAAAGACGAAAACTACCTGCCTGAATCTGACTTAATTGATTTTTAAAATAAAGATAAGCCAGAAAAACCCACTGATTCCTAATTAAACCTACCTGCTCTAACCGCTGACTAATCGAGCGCACTGATTCTCCCCGATTAACAACAAACACTTGCTCTTCTCCCTCGCCTCGGGGCTGCAATCCCCACCAACCCCCTATTGTCACTAAGAGTAACAGCCCAACAACTAAACCCAGCCCTCGCTTCAACCAAACAGTCATTGCTTTTTTTGGTCTGATTAAACCTCATCAAACAAGGCCCGGCGGTATTTCTTGGTCTTAGGATCATAAATAAAAATGCGGCCACAACGACAGGTCACTTTTACCGTACCATCAGGACGCTTCTCTTTTTGACCTCGTTTTAATGGCATCCCACAACCCACACACATCCCTTGAGAAAGCAACCAGGCTTGAATTGGGGCGATGATATTTTTAAACATCCCACCTCCTTTGGTCGGAATAAAAATTAACTACTTTGAATTCGATCCAAATAGCGCTCTAAAATCAGCGCTGCCGCCACGCTATTCACTCGACTCTTATCACGCCAGCCAACCCGTCTTTCCGCCTCCCAACTAGTCAAAGTTTCATCAACTAACTCAACAGGCAATTTTATCATTTTTTTCAGGCGGCGCACAAACTCATCAATTTCTAAACCCATTGCCCCTGAGCTCCGTCCTACTACCACCAATTCGACTTTCTCCCGAATAATTAGCCCCTGAATTTCTTCTAAAGCCTGAGAAAGTTTTCGATATTCAATCGCCCCTTTAGTCTCAATTATCCCTTCGCTGGCTAAAGCCAAGCCAATCCGACGCCGGCCATAATCCACGCCCAAAACAATCATTGGTCAATTAAGCGCGCCCGAACAATCAGGCGCCTCAAATAAGTTCCTGGCGGACTACAAGTAATTAAAGTTAAAAACCGCCCGTCATACCGTTGCTCCAGTACTGTCAAATCATCCGGCGGAACCTCAAAAAGATCTTCCACTAAATAGCGATAATCGACACCATCAAAATTAATCCAAATTTCATCCCCCTCCTCCAATTGATATAGAGTGGAGAAAATAGTCAAATAATTTTTGGGGTTAAAAAACTGGGGTAAAACTGAATGACCAAAAATAACCGCATTGCCTAATTGACCTGGCATGGCGGTATTAGGATAATGAATCAACATCTTTTTTAAATCCTCACCCCCGATTTGGACTAGAGCCTGATCAATGCCCAATTTAGGAATAGTTAACCAATAATGATTAATTTCCGGTAGCTCCATTGGGGCCAAATCTGGTTTTTGATCAAACCAGGACGAGATAAGAGTGTAATCGCGATCAGATTCTTTAGCTGAGGCAACAAACTCGCCCAAAACTGCCTCCCTTTCATTCACCAAGGGACTTAAAACTTTATTAAATCGCGGCGCATAACGAAGTTGGTAATTAACAATGGGCACTAAGGCATTACCAATCAGCACTAACCCTAAAACCGAAAGAGTAAAAG
>JALUUX010000062.1 GCA_027021145.1 Candidatus Shapirobacteria bacterium | reverse complement strand
CTCATCAATAGAAGAGCAATCAGTAGCTGAGCAGGTAACGGTGATATCTGCCGCCACCACCCCTGGAACCCTAAAAGCCAAAAACAGTCCTGCCGAAATTAGAGCAAAAACTAATTGTTTCAATTTCATAACTGAATCTCCCGACTCTTTGTTTCCGAACCAGAACCAGTGGTTAAAGTAATTTCCAAATTAAATCTGTTATCATCAACCTGATGATAAACACACTGGCCATGAGCCGAACAAGTTCCCAAAACAAACTGGCGATCAATTTTCCCCGCCTCAATTTGATCCGCCGAAACAGTACCCGCAATTCCTGTCTCTACCCCCTCATGAGAATAAATTATTCGATAATCAACTGATTGGGTCTCTTCAGGCAATTGGAAAATTGAAAGCCAAATTTTCCGCCCCTGATTAGTGTAGCTAAGGCGAAAATCCCAGCTAGATTCCATCTTTACCAGCTGCCAAGAACCAATACCGTCAGGCTGACGCTGCCATTGCCAATCCTCCCCCAAACTAGTTTCTTGATAATCATCAGCTTGATAATCAAACTGATCAATCAAATCAGCTTCAGACAATGGTCCATTGTAAAGCCGAACCTGATCAGCATCGTTATTAAGACTGAAATCAGAATCACCGTTGCGATAAACCCGCAACCAGCCCCGAGCAGGAATCACTGGTAAATCGTCATCGTCAGTTAAATCCTCGTCCAAATCAACATTGTCCGAACCAATGATTAATTCGTGACTGTCATCGGCATCATAAAGATACCAACCAGTAACATCAATCGGTTCATCGGTATTGTTGTAAAGCTCGATCCACTCGCCCTCAAGAGGGAGACCCGAGCTACCTGAATCAGCGCCGGTCGGATTGGGCACTACTTTATTAATCACTACTGAAGGCAAGATATTGACTTGAGCTGACTCGGTGGCCTCTTGATTGCCAGCTACATCTTCGGCAGAAAAATTAACCTCACCGCTAGCACTGGCTTCCAGCTGATGATCAAAAACCCCAGAACCACCGTCATGAGACTCAAAATCAATTCCCGCCTCCGGAGAAAGTTGGTTGTCTCCTGTCGTGACTACTACATTATCAATCAAGGCCCAGGTTTTTTCCTCTCCTGAGGGAGAATCATGGTTTTCTACCCCAAACCAGATTTTGACTGTCCTCCCAGCAAAATCTAATAGAGAATGGGTTGCTTCCCGCCAGCCAGAATCGCCGCTCCAGGTGTCCGGACCAACCTCATCGGAACCAGTCAATAAAATCCGCTCCAGAGGATAATCATTCTGATCACGAATTTCAGCTCGGAACCAGTCGTAATCAACCGTGTCATTGCTAATAACTCGATACCAAAAACTCAAACTGCTACTAACCCGCTCCGGTAGAGGAACTAACTGAAAGACATAATCCACTTCGCCTTCGCCGGCATCATTATCGCGAAAACCAATCAAATAAGCTTGGTTGCCCTGATAAGCATCTTCCGGACCCACAACTGTGTGGTCTCCGGCTCCGCCACCCTGCCAAGAGGAATAATCTCTTCCTTCAAAATCGCCATTGGCCAATAAATTCTGACCCGCCCAACGATTAACTTGATCAAAATCACCCAAGACTAAATTACTAGTCGGCGGCTGGGAGTCAATCTGAAGGTAATAAAGCAGCCCTTCTCCTTCCAAAAATTGGGCCACCTCTTCAAGTTCCTGATTATCATCGACATCGTTACCGTTTTTGTCTTCAACCCGACCAAAGCTACTGACAGCTACAGTAATCAGTCGATAAACTCCATCGCCCTCTTCAGGCTCAAAGTTAAAGCTTCCCGGTGAGTGAGGCTGATCAGTACCAAAAAGCCGCCAATCACTACTATTCCAGGAATACCAAAGTTCAACCTGATCAGCGTTATCTGAGGCCCAATAATCAATATTAATCGGCAATTGGTTGGTTAGTCCTTCGCCCGAGGTAATTTCCGAACTCGGCCGCTGCCAGTTGACGGTAGTCAGATTATTCTCCAAAACTTCCTGATCAACAAAGCCGTTATCTGGCTGAGAAAAATCAGCTTGCCAAGCCGTGAAAACCAAATTAAAACGGCAACTCTGTTCCTGGAATTCATCGGCTAAATCTTCGGGGACTTCAATCCGATAATAGAACCACTGAGTGCCGGGATAAGCCTGGCCATAATAATCATCTGGATGGGGAATAATGAAGTCATCGTCGGTCAAATTACTTAAACCAGACAAAGGACCATCGTATTTTAAGCGCATATCGCGATTGCCATAACCAGCCGAGACCGGGCCATGGTAGTGGTTGTACCAGAGTTTAAGATTAATTTGGCCACAAAGATCGGGATTACCTTCTAAAAACTGGAAACTAACTCGGTGTCTCAGGGGCAAACTATCGTCTTCTTGATGGAGATAAATATCGCGAGCAGCCACCGAACCTGGCACCAAATTATCAGCCTGAGGAACAAAATTATCCTGACCGGAAGAAACCGTTAACCCCAGTCTGGCCGCCTGAAATCGATTCTCTTCCGAGGTTTCGCTATCAGTTAAAAAAGCGGTCGTTACCCCAATCAGCCGACTAGAAAAAAAGGCCAAAATCAACAAGAGACTAACCTTTTTTACCATCTTTTCTCTTTTGTTTTCTCAGCGATAAAAATTCAAGTAAGGCTTCTTTCAGACGATTAATCTCAGAGTAAAGCAAAATTACTCCAGGAACAACCAAAAGAATGATGAAGCCTTGTGGGGTTTGAGCAAAAGCAATTAAGTAGCCCAAATAGGGAAGGGTAATAATCAACTTGCCAATAACTCGACGGGCGGGCACTAACTCCGGATCAGGATTTTCATTGGCGTCCCCCTTAAGTTGATATTTGGGGCGTTCGCCCGAGATAATATCGACAATCCGATGGGTAACGACTTCTTGATCATTGCGCCCGCCCCTGACGCTAACGATATCATTGATTTGATAGTCGTTGGTTGAACGAACAACAATCAAACTGCCTACCGGAATTGTCGGTGCCATCGAGCCCGATTGAACCGAAAAGAAGCGTAGCTTCAAGGGGTTATTAAACCGCGACAAAGAAAGGATAGCTGCCAAACCCACTAAAAAAAGAAAAATCAACCAGTAAAAAACACTCAAAATAACTTTGATTTTTTTCACTAAAATTCACCTCTAACTCTTAATTCTCGCCAGGCTTTTGCCTGGCGAGGCGGCGGGGCTTCGCCCCGCCGCCAAACCCACTCTCCCCAACTTACGGTGTTCCCGTTGGAGTTGGGGTAGGAGTGGTATTCCAACTGGGCGTTGGATTATGTCTCACCTGCTCTGCTTCAAAGGTAATATCAGCGGTCAAAGAATCGGTCTGAATAATATTGCCCACTTCTGCCGGAACCCACCACTCAACTCCATAATAAATTGTTTGATCGGGCTGTACCTGACCCATGTCCCAGCTGGCACCAGCCAAAATATCAGCTGCCGTCCCCTCCAGAACTACTGTCTCTCCTTCCTCCAAGACATTATCACCATCGTCCTCCCAAATCCTAAAATGCAAGTTCTGGGCTAACTCTCCTTGACCATAACCAGGATCGTCACAAGTGGTATCACCTGAATCACTGGCCTCCGGCTCGGTACAACCGTTCTCGTCATTATGAACATCATCAATTACTGCTCGAACCCAAGCAGGGTTACTAGTCAAATGGAGACTAATCGTCCCCTCACCATAATCACCGGGTTTAATATCATCAAAATCAAAAAACTTCTGATCTTCGTTCAAATCGGTCATTTCCCAATGAATATCCGGCTCGCCATCCACTTCTTTATTGTAATAACCATCGTAATCAACCTTAAGATCAATCTGACCAGCAACAAAACGGTTGTCCTCACTAGCCTCGGTATCGCTAAATAGAGCTTTAGTTGCCCCAACCAAACTAACAGATAAAACCCCAACCACTAAAAGACTTGCTAATACCTTCCTCATTTTTTCTCACCTCCTTTCTTAATTAAAACTTAAATCTTTAACCCAAACAAAACCCCCGCTAAAACAGGGGGTTGAATTAATAGGAGATAAATCACTATCATAAATCATGACTTCTAATCGCCATAGTAACCAAAAGAGGCTTCATTGTCAAGATCTAAGAAACCTCTAAAGACTACTCCTTCTTGGCTCCGCCAGCTTTGAAGAGTAATAATAATTTCTTCGAGCTCAATAAAAATTTATTAAGAACAAATCGCCAAAAAATCAAAACCCCTAAAGCATCAATTAGAACATCTCTCAATCGCCCCTCGCGAGTAGGTACCAAAGTTTGATGAAGCTCATCCGTGATCCCATAGAAAATGGTTAGAGCAGCAGCCAACTTAGTACTATAGGATTTGTTATCCCCCAAGGCTAAACACCAAAGCAAAAATAAGATGCCGTATTCCAGAACATGAAGGGTCTTAAAAAAGAGAAAATTGAGCCAGAATTGATCAGCCACTTTAATGCGCTGTTGGGAAGAACCATAAAAAATAAGTGCCATCCAAATTAAAGCAGGTAGGTAACGAACGAGTTGTCTTATCTTTTTTTTCACAATTGAGATTTTACCATCTTTCTTCTTTGGTCAAAAATCACCATGACCAAATTTGCTGCCGATCGGCACGAATTTTGGTAAGAGGCAACTTGAAAAATAAAATTGAGCTCAATTATTATTTAATTGTGATTAGATTAAGATCAAAAACAATTTTTAAATCCTTCTTAGTCAGTTTTATCTTTTTCCCCTTGTTTCTAACTCCCCAAGTCCAAGCCTTGGTAAAAATCACTGAGGTCATGCCCTACCCAGCAGAAGGGCCAGAGTGGGTCGAAATCTATAACGACTCTACTCAATCGGCTGATCTCTCCGGTTGGAAAATTGACGACTGTCTCGACAGCGGTCAAGGGGCAGTAGAAATCTGTCAAGGAAAGATCGGCAAACCGGCTCAATCTATTTCTCTAAAGTTGGATGCCAACCAGACATGCTCAATAGAATTAGGTCAAGGTTTTCTTAATAATGACAAAGATGAAGTTAACTTAATTAACTCCAAAGAAGAACTAGTAGACCGTACAGAATACAATTCTACTTCTAATAAAGGGAAGTCCTGGCAAAAAACAGAAAATGGTTGGGTTTTAGCCTCACCAAGTAAGGAGGATCCTTGTCCGACCCTAACTCCTACTTTAACCCCAACAACCCGACCCTCTCCAACCTCTACTCCTAGCCCTCAACCCAGCCCCAGTCCCTTACCTTCGCCCACATCAGCTTCTACTGCAACACCAACCTCCCCTCCCCCGCCTTCGGCCACCCCCACTCCTTTTGCTCGGTTAATTATCGGCCAACCCCAAGACGAATCAGGCAATAATCTAGCTAATGTCAAGGTTTACCTCGATGATATCTATCTTCATTGCTATGCCCCTGAAGAACTAATCTTTTGCTCCCGATGTCAATGCCAAACAAGCCGCGGTCGCTACGGCAACTGTGATTTCGGTCGCCACACCTTGAAATTAACCAAAGCTGGCTATCAAGATTGGCAGCGAGAAATTGAGATCACCCCCGGTGAAAACCAAACTCTGACGGTGCGCTTGACTAAAGTTAACCCCACCGCTACCAGTTCTCCCTCTCCAACACCCACTCCCTCCCAACCCAATCTAGAAGTCAGTCCAGAAGCTACTAGTCGGGGTTTAGTGCTCGGCCACCAAATCCAATCCCCTGCCAGCCCTTCTCCCATCAAACTTGCCTCTGAATCGGCGGAAGAATCGCTCTCCCTTGTGGCCCCATCACTGATAATCTTCGGTTTAACATTTACCTTAGGTCCAATACTTTTTCCCTATCTTGATAAGAAATTTAAAGCTTCTCGTAATTAACATGAAGATAATAGGTAGAAAGATTACTATCTTTATGCTTTACCCGAACATAACGGAGATAACCCTTGCCGCATCTAATGCTGCCATTATAAAGCGTTCCCTCTTGGACCGCATAAACAGCTCGATTATTACTCACCATATCAATGCCGGTGTGAGGATTGCCGCCGTAGTAGCGCATCACTCGAGCATAGAAAGTATAACCATACCCTTGGGTGATTCTAATCGGTTGATCTAAAGGCCAGCGCCATGACCCCCCAAAGGAAAAAGGACCATCAGGGTCATTATCCCAAATAACATTAGCCTGAGTTAAATAATTAGCTGGGTTCTTAGGAATATTACCTTCACGAACTTCAAAGTGAAGATGACTCCCATTAGAACAAGCAGAGCGTCCCTGGATAATAGTGGCAATCCGATCTCCTGCCTTAACCGTTCCAATCTTTTTCTCAGTCCCTTTGCCGGCAAAAATAGCCTGAATCGCCTCTAGTTCGGCTTGGGCCCGAACAATTAACTCTTGGTATTTTTTCTCATTGCTTTGGGTAACTCTCAATAAATACTCCTTATCTTTCTTTTGTTGGGCCAACTCTCTCTTTTGCTGAGCCAATTGTTGACGCAAAGATTCCAGTTCGTGTTGCTTTGCCTCCTTCTTCTCCTTTTGAGCATCATAATTGAGTCGAATCTCCTCCATTGTTAACAATAGGCGCCGATCATTAATCTGAACCGCTCGAAAATAACGAGAGCGACGAAAGAAATCAGCAAAGTTTTTAGCCGAAAAAAACAAATCAAGAAGAGAAATTTTACCTGCTTTATAAGTGGCAATAACCCGATTAATAAATAAAACAGAGGCCTCATTTAATGATTGATCTAAAATATTAATTCTCTGCGAGAGTTCTCTAATTTGAGCCTCAAGAATCTCAATCTGGCTAGCCGTTTGTTTAATTTTTAGATTAGTTAACTGAATTTGGGAATCCATGTAGCGAATTTGCTCTTTTAGCGTCTTTTTTTGTTCCTGAAGCTGGGTAATTTCTTGGCGGCAACTTTCTGTTATCTCTTTTAGGCGGTTGAATTTTTCTTCGGCTGACAACTGGTCTAAATTCTCAGGTAAACGACAATCGGCGCGCGCGATAGCAGCAAAAACCAACCCCAAAATTAATAGACTAATAATAATTCCCACCCAAAAGAAAGGTTTTGATTTCATCTTCTCAGGTAGCGATAGCTGGCAGCCCAAGCGGCTAGCAAACCTAAAAAGGCACCCACCGCCAGTTCCGCCAAAATAGTGATCAAAAAGAGTTGATTATTCTGAGGCAGAACCACTACTGGGGCAAAAAAGGCCTCAATCTGGGGCCGCCAATAGAAAACTAACCCCCCTACTACCGCTATTCCCAAAAGAGAGCCAATTAGGCCGTAAATTATCCCCTCAAGCAAAAAAGGTGCCTGGATATAAAAGTTACTCGCTCCTAACAAGCGCAGAATAGCAATTTCGCTCCGATGCATGGCAATTTTCATGCCTACAATCACCATAATTACCACCAAAGCCACGAAGGAAAAGAAAGCAACAATGGCCAACCCACCCGCTTTAATCATCCTAGTCCAAAAAGAGAGTCGCTCAACCACATCTCGCTGAAAAACCACCTCCTCAATTAGATCACTTTTCTGATGAAGAAATTCAGCCACTTGGGTTAAATATTCCGGGCTCACGGCTGAAATTTCCAGAGAAGCCGGCAAAATATCGGCCGTTACCATCTCCAGTAATAATGGGTTGTCTTTATTTTGTTCTTGATAAATTTTTAACGCTTCTTCTTTAGAAATATATCTTACTTCCTTGATGCCTTCGAGTTGGCTCAATTGATTGCGGATTTGATCAACCGCCTCCTGATCTGCTTGATCTTTCAAGAAAGCGGTCACTTCAGGCCGACCCTCAAAATAATTCAATAAATTAGAAAGACCAAAAATTAACACCAAGAGTGTCGTTGCTGCCAGAAAATTTAGCCACATTACCAGGATAGCCGCCAAGCTTTGAAATGGTGACCGGCGCAAATGATGCCAGGTGGTTTCTAACCAACCACCTTTGAGCTTCTTACTCATATTTACCTCGTTTTTTGTCGAAAACCAATTGTCCTGCTTCTAATTTAATTACTCGCTGACGCAAAGAATTGACAATATCAAAATTATGAGTGGCCATCACCACCGTCGTTCCTTTTTTATTAATCTTCGTTAACAAATCCATCAGTTGCCAACTAGTTTCTGGATCGAGATTACCTGTCGGTTCATCGGCCAAAAGAATTTTCGGCTCTACAATCAGCGCTCGAGCCAAGCAAGCTCGTTGCCGTTCTCCGCCTGAAAGTTGAGCTGGAAAGAATTCTTCTCGTCCCTCCAATCCTACTAATTTAAGAACTTGAGCTAATTTCTCAGGCCAATCGGGCTGGCGATAACCCGCTACCCTCAAGGCAAGAAGAATATTCTCCTTTAAGGTCCTATTGGTTAAAAGACGGAAGTCCTGGAAAACAACGCCAATTTGGCGCCTGAGAGCCAAAACTTCTTTTTTCTTGACTCGATTAAGACAATAATCACCCACCCAAACCTCACCTTCAGTGGGTTGAAACTCGGCCAGAATTAGTTTAATCACCGTAGTTTTACCCGCCCCAGATCGGCCAGTGATAAAAACAAATTCCCCTTGTTTGATCTCAAAAGAAACATTTTCTAAGGCAACTACCTGACCAAATCTCTTGGTTACTTTGTCAAATCTAATTATCATTCTTTATTCTAGAACTTTAATCTTACCCACATCCATTAACCAGCCTGCTTTTTGAGCAGCAAAGGTTTCTCCCCAAACCTGAACTTTATGGCCCACAAAAAGATCTAAGTCCAAAACCGAAGAAGTTAAGTAGGCGGTTTGGGACTCACCGCCTTCTCGTAATAGGCGATGGGTGCCTTCGCCCTCGACGCCATTCTTTTCCAGCACTCCCACGGCGGTATCTTTAAATACCTCATCAGCTCGGCCATAGGTTTGACCCACTTTAATTTTAATCTCACTACCCGCCTCTAAATTTACTCCTGACTCCTCTGTCTCAGAGCCAGTTTTAAAATTCTTTTGCCACCGGACCAAGCCCCAACCCGAACCGATTCCCAACAAGACCAAGAGGCTAAAAACTACTCCCCAGCGCCAATCAAATCGCTTTGATTCAAGGGGTTTTAATAATTCTTCACTCATCTTTTCCTCCTTTCCTTCACTAACACAATACCCAATTTTTAGTCCTCTTTCAACTTTAACTCCGCTTCAATAAAACCATCGAGGTCGCCACCTAGTACTGAGTTGGGGTCATTACTGACA
>JALUUX010000061.1 GCA_027021145.1 Candidatus Shapirobacteria bacterium | reverse complement strand
TCGTGGAGGTATTAAAGAAATTAGAGGTGAGTCTAGAAGACTTAGTCAAAGAAATCGAGCGCCGACTAGAGTCTTTACCCCGGGTGGGAGGAGAATTGGGCCAAGTTTATCTTTCCCGTGAATTGGGGCAAGTTCTGGCTCAAGCCCAAAAAGAGGCAGAAAGTTTTGGGGATGAGTTTGTTTCTCGGGAACATCTGTTTTTAGCCCTTTTAGCTGTTGATGATGAGATCAGGGCAATTGTCCAAAAATTAGGAATTGATAAAGATAAGATTAAGGAGGTGCTCATGAATTTGCGTGGCAATCAAAAGGTGACCGACAAAGATCCGGAAGGAAAATACAATGTCTTGGAAAAATATACCGTCAATCTGACCAAGCAGGCTCGGGAGGGCAAATTAGACCCGGTAATTGGCCGCGATCGAGAAATTAGGCGAGTAATGCAAATTCTTTCTCGACGAACTAAGAATAACCCCGTCCTAGTCGGTGATCCTGGAGTAGGAAAAACGGCCATCGTTGAGGGATTGGCCCAACGGATTGTGGCTGGTGATGTGCCCGAAAGTCTGAAAAATAAAGAAATTTTGGCCTTAGACCTGGCGGCCTTATTAGCCGGAAGCAAGTTCCGGGGAGAATTTGAGGAACGGCTTAAAGCAGTTTTGAAAGAGATTGAGGCAGGAGCCGGTAAATACATCCTCTTTATTGACGAACTTCACACTCTGGTCGGGGCCGGAGCCGCCGAGGGGGCCGTGGATGCTGCCAATATGCTCAAACCAGCCCTAGCGCGAGGGACGCTCCATGCCATTGGCGCCACTACAGTAGCTGAATATCGCAAATACATTGAAAAAGACGCTGCCCTTGAGCGACGCTTTCAGCCGGTTTATGTTGAGGAGCCCACAGTAGAGGACACCATTGCTATTTTGCGGGGATTAAAAGAAAAATATGAGATTCATCATGGCATCAAGATTAGCGATGATGCTATTGTTGCTGCCGCAGTTTTATCCGATCGTTACATTCGCGACCGATTTCTACCCGATAAGGCAATCGACCTAATCGATGAGGCGGCTTCGTCGCTAAAGATTGAAGTAGAGTCAATGCCAGCTGAGCTTGATGAGCTTCAACGCCGAATTACTCAAATTGAAATCGAGCTTCGCGCTCTTAAAAAAGAAAAAAGCCAAACTGCTCAGGAGCGACAAAAGAAATTGGAAAAAGAATTAGCAGAAAAGCAGGAAAAGCTCCGAGATCTAAAAGCTACCTGGCAGCGGCAAAAAGAAATTGTTAATCGAATGCGGGAATTGAAGGCCAAGTTAGATCGACTTCAGGAAGAATTAAAACAAGCCGAGCGCGAATTAGATCTCAATCGAGCGGCAGAAATCAAATACGGTCAAATTCCTCAACTAGAAAAAGAATTGAAAGAATGGGAGAAAAAATGGCAAAACATTTTGCTTGATGAGCGCCTAATCAAAGAGGAGGTAACCGAAGAAGATATTGCCAAAATTGTTTCTCGCTGGACTGGTATTCCCGTCTCGCGATTAGTGGCCGCAGAGTCAGAAAAATTAGCCCATTTAGAAGATGAACTTCACAAGAGAGTAGTCAATCAAGAAGAAGCGGTCAAAGAAGTGGCCAATGCCATCCGGCGAGCCCGAGCAGGAATCAAGGAAGAAAATAAACCAATTGGCTCATTCTTGTTCATCGGGCCGACCGGAGTGGGTAAAACTGAGCTGGCCAAAGCTTTAGCGGAAGTGCTTTTTAACGACGAGGAGGCTATGATTCGGATTGATATGAGTGAGTACATGGAACAACATTCGGTGGCTCGGTTGATTGGGGCTCCGCCAGGCTATGTCGGCTATGAAGAGGGTGGGCAATTAACTGAATCAGTTCGACGGCGACCCTACACGGTGGTTTTGTTAGACGAAATCGAAAAAGCCCACCCCCAGGTTTTTAACATCCTGCTCCAAGTTCTAGACGACGGCCGATTAACTGACGGCAAGGGCCGAACGGTTGATTTTAAAAATACGGTCATTATCATGACCTCTAATTTAGGGAGCGAGGTAATTCGACAATATGCGGAAGGTAAGAAAACTAAAGAGGAGATGGAGCAAGAAGTCCAGGAAATTGTTCATCGCTCCTTTAAACCAGAATTCATTAATCGTTTAGATCAGATCATTCTTTTCGAATCTCTAGGAGAAAAACAAATTGAGCAAATTGTCGAACTTCAGATCAAACGAGTTGAGCAGCGCTTGACTGATCGACGGCTTAGGATTAAAGTAACTCCGGAAGCTAAAAAGTGGCTGGCGCAACATGGCTACGATCCCGCTTTTGGCGCCCGCCCCCTGAAGCGCCTAATCCAAAGCAAAATCCTTGATCCATTAGCGATGATGATAGTTGAAGGAAAGGTAAAGGAGGGAGATCAAATAGAAGTCAAGGTTAAAAAAGATGAGATTGCTCTAGAAAAGAAGGGCTAGAGAGAGAATAGGGCCTGATCTAGTTTTTCTAGCTCGGATCGATTAAGTTGTTCGGTGGATTTATTTAGTAATTGATCAGGAAGGTTGAGCTGAACAATAAGACTTCGGGCCTGATTCTTAGTTAAACCTCCTTGTTGCCAAGCAATTAATCCCTCTCGAAGAGCGTTTTTAATTTTGGCCCGAGAATGGCTAAAAAGATAGCGCCAGAGAAAATTGGCTGGCTGAACCAGGAGCTCTCCTTGACCCCACCCAGTAAGTTCAATAATAGCGGAGCGAGTCCGTGGTTGAGGCCAGAAGTTGCTCTTGTCAATACCCATTTTAACTAACCGAGGTTTAAATAAACTGGTAGTTAGCATTCCTAATTTGGCTCGCGGAGGCCTCTCTTTAATCATTTGCCGAGCAGAGCGCTCGCTTACCAACAAGGTCGCTCCCGCGATCACCCTTTTTTCCTCTGGATTTCTAGCAAGCTTTAACATTAATGGTTCAACAAGTTGATAGGGAAGAGCTCCAACCAACCAAACACCCTCTTTACCAACTCTAAGTTTTTCCCCCTCTTGGCGAAAGTTAATTTTCAAAGCATTAGCAAAAACTACAGTTAGGTTGGGATATCTTTTCTGAAGAGGTAAAAGCACCGGGGCGAAACGGCGATCAATTTCTACCACCATAATTGGTAGTCCCCTTTTTGCCATCGGTTCAGTAATAACCCCTAAGCCAGGACCAATTTCGATAATGGGTAAGCAGGGAATTCGACTAAGAAATTGATTTCTAACTTCCTCGCTCACCAAAAAGTGTTGACCTCTAGAATTCAAGTCAGGAGTCAGGTCTAATTTCTGGCAAAGTTTTTGGGTTTGGTCAAGCAAACTCATAGTTTAATCTTAATGAGGCAATTCTGAAAGAGCAACCCTACAAGGAATCAATCGCTTTATCTTTGGTGTGATGCTTGAGGGTATAATTAAGATGATGAGAACAGGAGTGGCAGAGTTTACCCTTGATTATGGTCGGTGTCCCCGGTGGTTGTTCAACCGAATGGTGCGATTGGGGCGGGCGATTGGAATAGCTATTATCAAAGAGTTTGGTGCCGAGGAATTTTTAAGACGATTATCAGATCCGGTTTGGTTTCAATCTCTAGGGTGTGTTCTGGCTTTTGATTGGAATGCTTCGGGATTAACCACCACCACTTTAGGAGCCTTAAAAGTGGCTTTTCAAGGACTAGAAAGAGATTTGGGTGTTTTTATCTGTGGCGGCAAAGGTAAAACTTCACGAAAAACACCAGCAGAGATTCAATTTTGGGGTGATCGACTAGGACTAGGGGAAGATTTGGTAGAGAAACTGGAATATTCCTCTCGGGCGGCGGCAAAGGTTGACAGTGCTCTGGTCCAAGACGGTTTTCAGATCTACCACCACAATTTTATTTTTACCCAAACAGGAAAATGGGTGGTAATCCAACAAGGAATGAGTGTTGCCCGGGGGCGAGCAAGGAGATATCACTGGTTGGGAGATACCAAGAAAAAATTTATCGAGGAGCCTCACGCGGGCATCAGCTCACAGGTCTTTTTACCCTCAGTGCTAGATTTAACCGCGAAGAAAAGCCGTCGAAATCGACAAATTTCGGTCCAACTAGTTCAGAAGCCAAAAACTTTTCTCCACGATTTAAAAGTTCTGACAATCAAGTCAAAAGACTGGCAATTTCGAATTCTTTCTTTGCCGGGAAGCGAATTTCGCCATCATCCAGTAGAACGAGAACAATTTTTTAATCTTGAGTCGCCTCAATTTAAACGGGCCATTAATCAGGCTCTTGTGGCCCAGCCGAGCAACTTTGAGAGATTATTGATGACTCCGGGGGTAGGGCCAAAAACTATTCGGGCCATCTCCTTGGTGGCAGAAATTATTTACGGAGCCCAACCATCTTACGAGGATCCAGCTCGATACACTTTTGCTCATGGTGGCAAAGACGGCACGCCTTATCCGGTTGATCGGCAGATTTATGACCAGACTTTAAGCGTAATCGAAAAGGCAGTCCATCAAACCAAGGGGCTTTTGTTGAGAGAAAAATCTCAAGCCCTTAGAAGAGCAGAAAAAGCCTTTGGTAAATCTTAACGATTGTCACCACTTCTGGGGATAAAGAGCTGTTTGGCGAGAGAGCTTTTGGTATTCACCAAATCTCATTTGTTAAAAGTATACAGCAAGGGAAAATTGGAACCAATGATTTGTGGTGATATACTATTTCTGTTTACTAATTCTAGACAAAATTATTGTGAACAAACGCAATTCTCAACCCAAGATTGAGATTGTTTCTATTTCTCAAGAGAAAATAGAAAAAGTAGAGAATGAAGAGCAATTTTCCTCAAACGAAATATGTTTTTAAAGGAGCTAAGGTTATTTTTAGCTGGATTCGGACTAATAAACCTCTTAATTATCAACCTTGGACTCAGGTTTATGGCATTTGTTTTGATCGCAAGGGAAAAATTTTAATTATCAAAGATAAAGAATGGAAAATTCCCGGTGGCACTCCAGAAAAAGGTGAATCGCCAGAAACAGTCTTAAGGCGAGAATTAATTGAGGAGGCTGATACAGTAATTAGTCAATGTTGGCCTTTGGGTGCTCAGAGAGTAGATTATCCGGACAATCCCGATCCAAAGATGAGAGTTTTCTATCAGTATCGCTATCTTTGCTTAATCGAGAAACTCCTTCCTCAAACTCCAGACCCTGACAATGGTCGCATTTATCCAAGAAAATTAGTACCGGCCAAAGAGATTACTAACTGGGTCCGCTGGGGTCCAGCCGGCGAAGCCATGTTTAAAGACGCGATTGAGTTATTCGAAAAAACTATCGATCATTTAATTCTCCCGGTGTTTGAATAGCATTCAACACCCGGTGTTGGAGAATCCTTCAACTCCTTTAGCAAAGATAAATAAATCTGTTAGAATTCTTCTAATGAAAAGACCAGTTGTTTATGCCTTCATTGACGCTCAAAATCTCCATCTGGGTACCTCTAAAGATATTATTAGAAATCGAAAACTTATTTATAGGGGCTGGAAATTGGATTTGAAAAAATTTAGAAGATATTTAGCTGACAAATTTAGGATCAGAAAAGCCTTCTTGTTTATTGGAAAAGTAAGGGGTAACGAAAAGATGTATCAAGCTTTTCGGTCTTACGGTTATGAATTAGTTTTTAAGCCAACTACTAAGGATAATTTTGGTAAAGCTAAAGGGAATATTGATGCCGAGCTAGTGTTGTACGCTGCTGCCATTGAGTTTCCCAACTATGATAAAGCGGTTATTGTTTCTGGCGATGGCGATTTTTATTGTTTATATGAGTTTCTAGAAAGAAAGAACAAGCTTGGTCGAATTATTATTCCTAATAGAAAGTCAGAATCTTCTTTATTGAAAAAATTTCAACAATACAAAATTTTTTTAGAAGATAAACGTGAGGAGTTGAAATTAAACAAAAAATGAGGGGCGTCACTCATAGGCACGTAGCCTATGGCTCGTTTTCCCTCTCGTGATTTGGTTCGATTTTATCAATGATAGCAAATAAAAGTCAAGCACTTCAAGGTTGCCACTTTTTGCCATAACATTGTTCTGATTTGATAAAACCAGCGGCTTGAGCCTCTTTTTCGCTACAGAACCACTGTTCGCCGCGGTCAAGCTCGATAACAACGACATTGTAACCAGCACAACCAGGGAAATGATAAATTCTTTTGCCTCGCTTTTTATCAATATTACCTTTAATGGGGCACTTGGGGTTAGGCGGTTCTTTTTGGCTGCAGCGGGAACTATAAACGCCACGCTTTTCTTTTTTGGCCTGATGAGTAGCAGCTAAAAGCTGCTGGTCTTTCTCTTTAATTGTCTGAGTCGAGTCATAACGACCCAGTCCCTCAGTCAGCATTACCTGGTTAACCCAAACATCTCCCTGATAAATCAGAGCAATTAATCGGCCAAATTTATCCGGTCGGGTAAAGGGTAATTGAACTGGTTTGTCCAAAACTAGCTCTTCAAGACGCTTTTTCGCTTCTTGGCCAAGACAAAATTCCAGTTCCGGGGCATTAACATCAGCTAATCTCACCCGCACCCCGCCTTCAAGCATAAAGGTATCGCCATCAGTCACTTTAACCACCTTAAGCCCTCTTTCCGCATTTTCTTGAATTTGCTGATTCAATTTCTCAATAACCCTCTTGTATTCCCGATTCACCTGCCAGAGACGAAAATTAATCAAAGACGAAATTAAGATGATGAGGAAGGCAATCAAGTAAAAAGCAGACTTCTTATGTTTCTCCAACTTCCGCGGCATTAATTGATGATAACATAACAGTCCAGTTTTGCTATTTCAGGACTAATCCCAAGGCGGGAGTTGAACGGTTGGAGAGCAAGTACAAAACGCTTTTTGAGGAAGCTGATCAGAACGACTATCAGGCTTTTCGTGTTCACCGCCAGGGAATGGAAAACCTCATAGTAGCAACGCTAGCCTACTTGAAATTTGAAAAAATCAGCAGTCAGGCATTTCAATAGTAACAAACTTTATTATCGACCCCAAAATCTTACCCGGGAGAACATTCGAGCTTTTGAAAATTTGGCCCAAAATTTAGAATTCCAGTTTCAGGAGATTAACTCTCTTTAGGAAAATAGAGTCTATCCACAAATGAGGCGTTTTCGGCAGCGCTTGACATAGTAGTCTACTCTAGATTATACTACTCTAAAGTATACTATGTATTTATATGAGTATGAAGTTTATAAATCGAAAAAACGAGCTAGAGTTTTTAGAAAAACAGTGGCGGGAAAAGAAGGCTCAGCTAATTGTTGTCTATGGCAAAAGAAGAGTTGGAAAGACAGAACTAATAAAGCAATTTATTAAAGACAAACCAGCAGTTTATTTTTTGGCCGACAAGAGGACCACCATCGAGCAACTTCGTGAGCTGGGAAGGATTATGGGCAAATATTTTGGAGACAATATTCTCGCAAAACAGGGTTTTGTCGAGTGGTTGGATGTTTTCATTTATCTTGGGGAGAAAGCAAAGAAAAAGCCTTTTGTTTTGGTTGTTGATGAATATCCTTATTTAGTGGAAACAGATAAGACAATTAGTTCTATTTTCCAAAAGGGATGGGATGAGTATTTAAAAGACAGTAAAATTTTCCTAATTCTTTGTGGCTCCAGTGTTTCGATGATGGAGTCGGAAACTCTAATTTATAAAGCGCCTCTTTATGGAAGAAGAACTGGACAGATTTTGTTAAAGCCGCTTTCCTTTTTCGATGCTTGGCAATTCTTTCCTAAAAAAAATTTTAGAGAATTTCTTTCAATATTTACTATTACCGGAGGTGTTCCCGCTTATCTCCTTCAAATTGATCCTCAGATTTCCATCCAGCAAAATATTAAGCAAAAAATCTTTCCCAAGACAGAATTTTTGCATAACGAAGTAGAGTTTATTTTAAAAGAAGAGCTAAGGGCGCCTAAAAATTACCTTTCTATCCTTAAAGCAATTGCTTGGGGGAAAAGAAAGTTTGGCGAAATTGCCAATGAAACCGGGTTACTAAAAAATATTCTGACTAAATATTTAAATACCCTGATTAATCTCCAACTTATTGAGAAAGAAGTTCCAGTAACCGAGAAAACCCCCCATAAGTCACGTCGAGGCATTTATCAAATTGTCGACAATTTTTTCCGTTTTTGGTTCCAGTATGTGTTTCCTTATAAAAGCAATTTAGAGATTGGCAGATTAGAAGAGCCACTAAGGAAGTTGAAAGAAAGCTTTCTAATTTTGGAAGCGATTACCTATGAGAGAGTGTGTCAAGAGATTCTTTGGAGGTTGTCTGATAGACTGTTTCGCTTTGAAAGAGTGGGTCGCTGGTGGGAAAAAGATAAAGAAATTGATTTAGTAGGGTTGAATTGGGCGACTAAAGAAATAGTCTTTGGCGAGGTGAAGTGGTCTAATAAACCGATAGATGTTGGCCTTTTTTGGCAACTAAAGAAAAAGGCAGAATTTGTTCGCTGGTATCCCCAAAAAAGGAAAGAGTACTTTATTCTTTTTAGCAAAAACGGCTTTACCAAAAAAATGAGAAATTTGGCAAAAAAAGAAAATGTTCTTTTAGTCCATGAAGATAGATTATTGAGCTAATAGTAGTTTCTTATGCTTCTCCAACTTCCGCGGCATTACATTAATTGATAATAACATAAGGAAAAGTAGATATGCACCCTTCGGGCGAAAAGAATTGAAAAGAATAAACAAGAGCTCGCTTCGCGAGCGATAAGCGTTTGATAAAATAATGATAAAATGAAAAGGATGAGAAAAATTCATAAGAAAATCTGGCCAAAATATTTTGAAGCAATAGTTTCGGGCAAAAAGAAATATGAATTAAGGTTGAATGACTTCGAGGTAAAAGAAGGAGATGTTTTGGTGTTGGAAGAATGGGATCCGAAAGCAAAAAAGTACACCGGGCGTAAAATTGAAAAGAAAGTAACCTATGTTGGCCGATTCAAAATTGGCCAACTCTTCTGGCCAAAAGAAGAAGTTCTCAAAAAAGGTCTTCTGATTTTGTCTTTAGAGTAGAAGCCCCACAGAATTTTTTTGTTAAAATCATACTGATAGGCTTACTCGCTTTTCATTGTTTGATTGAGAAAAAAGTGGTACTGGGATAAAATAGGAGTATGGGTAGGGTCAATGTTAGTACTGCTAACCTTGGTTTTGAAAAAGAGTTGTGGGCGGCAGCGGACAAGCTCCGAGGTAGTGTTGATGCTTCTGAATATAAACATATCGTTTTAAGATTGATTTTTCTCAAATATATTTCTGATTCGTTTAAAAAAAGATGGAAGTTTCTTGGTAGAGCTGTAGATGAACCCATT
>JALUUX010000060.1 GCA_027021145.1 Candidatus Shapirobacteria bacterium | reverse complement strand
CTCGAGGACCGGCTTTAGGCTATACTTTAATGCCGCCAGAAAAAGATCGGGTTCACGAAGATAAAACTTATCTTCTCTCTCAAATAACCTCGTTAATGGGGGGGCGAGCCGCTGAAGAACTGGTTTTTAAAGAAATTACCTCAGGTGCCAGCGCTGATATTCAACAAGCTACTCGCTTAGCCCGACGAATGGTAGTGAAATACGGCATGAGCCCACTAGGACCACTCTACTTTGGCCCTCAAATTGATGTGGCGGAATGGGGACAATCATTAATCAAGCCAGCGGAGATTTCACCAGAAATGCAAGCCAGGGTAGACGCGGAAATTAAAAAGATTGTTAATCAATGTTACCGCCGAGCCCTTCAGCTTTTGCGCCAACATCGTCATCAACTTGACCGCGTGGCCCAAAAGCTTCTAGAAAAAGAAACCCTGGAACGCGAAGAATTCGAAAAACTGATTTTTTCAAAATAAGTTTTACGAAGATAATCTCTTTACTAATTCTCTCACTGATTTATTCAAGGGTCCATCCAAGTGACCCCCATCAGGAACTACTATAACCTCACCCATCCTCTCCTGTTGGGCCAAGCAAGCCAAGGAAATGCCAAAAGGGACAACTTGATCCTTCTGACCATGAAGCAAATAAACCCTTTCGCCAAAATTATTCTCTCCCCCTATCAACCTATGGGGCGAATTGAGCTGTAAGCCAAGCTGGAGTCGAAAAAGATCCTCTTTTGCCGAAGGAGGGAAAGCAACTCTTCCGCCAGCTAGCTGAAAATCGGCCATCATGGTGGCCCAATAAGCAGCCTGTCGCCTTAAGCACTGTTCATCTGTCTCGCCTGAGGAATCAGGAACAAGCTGCCCCATACCACTAACCAAAACCACCGGAATTTCTGAAATTCTTGCTGCGAAAGAAGAGGCAAGGAGACCAAGAGATAAAACAACTGCCCCATGGCTTTGGGCTAAAACTAAATCTGGCTTTTCTCCTTCCTCCATCGCTCTTACCAGTAACAATCCAGTTCGAGTTAGATCGGGAAAAACATTGGTTGAGGAAGGAGGAGCTACTAACTGGGACAGCATTCTTTCTTTGACTGAAGGAGGGCCATCCCGCCGAGGAAATCGATGAGGATGATAAGGAGGAAAAATCAATTTTACCTGACCCCACTGCTCAAGCCAGCTATTAGCTTGGTCTAGGGCCATTCTCAATCCCGTATGATAACCAACAACCAACCATAACTTGCCCTTCTTGCCTTTCCCTCTCCCAACCAAATCTAGAACCAAAACATCTACTTTTCCACCATCAGACCAAGAGGCCCGCCAACGCTCTATTGCCTCTATTATTCCTCCTCTTTTTATCAATTCATAAATATTCAGCCCAACGGAACTCCCCCCTATCTGTTGAGAAAAATCAAACTGCTGTAATCTTTCTGACTCTCTCCTTATTAGTTGATCAGGAACAGGCTCGGCTAACGAGGGTAAAAGACGAAGAAAATCTTGCTTTAAACGACCAATTAATGCCTCCCTTTCTACAAACTCCTCCTTCGCTCTTCTCATCTCCCTTTCTCCCAAGCCGCTCACTACCAATGGTGCTCCCGCTAAGCCCAAAAGAGCTAAAAAGGTTCGTCTTGAAATTCCTAAAGAGCCTTGATTCTCCACTTTTCTTAGATCTTAACCAAATTAAACAGCCTTGATTTTAGATGAATGGCGCCGGGCGCCCTCAAATTAAACACTTGCTTAAAATCAGCACCAGAAAAACTAAACTCACCCTTATCAGTGTTAATTCTAACATTTTGGGCATAACCACTGGTAGTGTACTCAACTCTAATTTCATCAATAATTGAGACTGGGCCGCCAAACCGAGCTGCTTCTTGGCGTAATCGGTCCTTCGACCAAGTATCAGGAATGGCCTTACCCCAACAACTCCCCGCGTCAGTTTGGGAAAGATGAGTAATCGCCCCATTATCACGGCTGTAAACGATTAAAGCATTAATAATGTCGGCTAATTCCTCTTGAGTGAGCCAAGGATGAGACCGGCCACAACTTTGGCCAGAGCGGGTTTTATACCAAGCCTTA
>JALUUX010000059.1 GCA_027021145.1 Candidatus Shapirobacteria bacterium | reverse complement strand
CTACGGCCTGATCGCGCAGTTTTTTCAATTCCCCCAATTGCTTAAATTTATCCAACATTTTCCCTCCCTTCAAAAACCAATCAATAAGTTAATGCTACAAAGGAAAACTCCCCCCTGTCAACCCCCGTACCATTCCTTTAAGCGGCAATATTTCTAGTACTCTTTATTACTCTTTTAACGAATCCTATCAGACCGACACAAAGAGAGCAATAAGACCACAAATTCCACCTTAGATTTTAATCTCCCAATAAATGAGAGACACGAAGATTGCTATCAGTGTAATCGACTTCCCCACCAGACGGGGTTTTTACTGAAATTGCAAATACAGTCGGCGAATCAAGATCAAAAGACTCTCTCCTCAACCAATGCCGCAACTTTCAATCTCTAACTTCTACCCACTGAGGTGCCAGTTGTCCAGCTCCTTCCCGCCTCTTAACACTCACTCTGAAATCTCTTTCCTGATTGCACCCATAAAGCCAAAATTCCCCCGTTTTCTCCCCTTTAAATGCTCCCAGCAAATAATATTGCTCTGTTATTTTCCCCTCCTCCTTCCCATCAACAGACCAACTATTAATCACTATTCTTTCCCCATTTCCATAAACGCCAACCGAAAAATCCTCCCTCTCCCCAATCCCCAAAATATTTCCTACTTGCTCAGGACTCTCCGCCTTTTCTGGTAAACCCAAAAAGCTAGCACCACTTGTTACATCAAGCCCAATGCGACCATAAACGGAAAAACGCCGAGGAAGTCTTCGATCGCCCTCCCCAATCTCAACCTGAACATTTAAACTCACCTCCCTTTCCAAATGAAGAACTAGCTCTTGTCTTCTCTCACTACTTCTACTCATAGCCCTATAAAGCTCAATTATACACGGACGTCCATTATCTTCTCTTATTTTGCCATTCCTATACGCTAAAGTTAGCCCCCCAGCTTCAATGGACTCAAATAAAAGATAAAGAAGTCCCATTTGAGTCCTATCGGGCCGAATTGGTTTCAACTTGTCTGGATTCTTTCTTAAGAAATCCATCGCCTCGCTGATAAACTCTCTTGCTTCTCTAATTGCTTCCTCCCGTTGCTCAGAAGGAACGCGCCTTTGGAATCTTATATTATCAATCCTACGCCTTGCTCTAAACCTAGCATATTTTATCCTCATTCTCAATCGATCCCAATCGATGTTGGGGGGCTCGATTTCTCTAAACATGGGTTTATTATATCGAAACTTAAGGACAATATCAATCCTTGCGCATTAGATCAATTTTTAGGTCCCCGAAAGCTTCTTAGTTAGATCAAAATTAATGGTCCCTGAGATCGTCAATTTGCTAGACTAAGTCGAGGAGCAATCTAGAGAGAAAAATAGAAATTGAAGCAGCCATTACTTGCTCCACCTTTGCTTTTTATATTCTGAAATCTGTCTCGTATTCATGATTGCATCCATACAGCGAAAGATTAACTCCTTCTCCTCTCTCAACTGTTCCCAAAAAATGATACCGCTCAATCATTGACCCTCCCCTTCCATTACTAGGCCAAGTTTTAATCACTATCTCTTCTCCTTCATTACCAACATCAACCGTAACACCCTTTCCCCCAAATCCTAAAATTTTTCTTAGTCGTCGAGCATCCCCTTCGAATTCCGGTAAGCCTAAAACAACAATAGGTTTTACCCCCAAGCCACAAAAAGCTAAACTTTGAATAGGTCCTTGATTTTCTCTGCAAATTTCTGTTTGCACAATTAAAGTAGCCCTCACCCCCTCATCACCGCTAGTATAACGCCTGACCACACATGGGCGCCCGTTGATCTCCCGCACCCTTCCTCTCTCATCTCCCAAAACCCATATTGATGGGCCTAGGCCTAACAGAGAAGTAAGAATCCCGATTTGGGCTTCGGTAGGCCGAACTGGTTTTAACCTAGCTGAGGGGTCTTCTCCCAAGAACTCCATAACATTTTCAACAAACCTCTCTGCTCTTCTAACTGCATCGGCGTGATCATCAGGAGAAACACGCCTCCAATACCCCCTCTTCTCTTTAAGACCTCTTAAAAAAGTGCCCACTCTAAAGGCCGCCCTGTCCGCTCTCATTCTCAATAAAGAGATCTGGATTTCTGCAGACATAGTTTTATTATACCACATTAACGACAGAGACAAAGCCAAATTCAATCACCAATCCCCGTCGACTGCGACAACAAATTTGGATACAAAAATGATGTCGCTGTCGGCGGGAAAAGGTGGTTCAGCTGCCAAAGATTTCTCGGGCCAGGCGATAAAGTTCGTCTTCAGAATTAACTGGCTGATTATCTTGCTCCTGCTTATTGGCTGTTCGATCAGCTTGACGCTTACTCGTGGCCGAGTTAGTCGGCCGCTGACCCAAAACACAACGAATTTTTAAGGAACAACCACAAACTTGGTTTAATCCCGATTCCACAATGCGCCGGTTGCGCTCCTCTTCTAATTTATCCTTATGGAATCGATAAAACACCTCCAAAATTAAGGTCTCGCCTTGAACTGCTTTAGGCCGAGCTGCCCTCAGAAAAGCGGCGACCGAATGATTCATGGGCTTAACCGCGGCTAATAAGTCGTCCCAGCGCTGAATTAACTCTTTTAATTCAATCTTGGCTGGCGACTGGGAGTCAATTTTGGCTCCGCTTTTGGCAGCTCTTGACTTTTTCTCTTCTGATGGAGGGCTTGGCGGTAAAGATGAGACCACTTGACTCCTTTCTTCAATAAATTCTACTATCGCCAGCTGAAATGGTAATTGGGGCAAGAGGGCCTTTTTCCCCTCCAAAGCCGCTTGACTCAACAAGCGACTAAGCCTGACGAGCTGGGTTAAAGAAAATTGATTGGCCAATTGCTTCAACTCGGTCCCAACCTCAACTCCCACCTGATGATGGACCAAAATTAACTGCCGGAGACAATCCAACAAACGGCGCAGATAATCAACCAAATCTCCTCCTTCTTGAACCAACTCCTCGATCACCGCCAAAGCTAACTTCAACTTCTTTTGGGCTAACAGTTTTAAAAAAACCTCTGGTTGGCGGTTCTCCCAATGACCCAGAAGCGGTTGGGCCTCGGGCCAATTAATTTTTTTTCCCAGTCTCAAAACCAAACTTTCTAAAATTTTTTGGGCATCACGAAAGCCACCATCGGCCAAGCCGATAATCGCCTCGATTACTTCCTCAGCCACCATTAGCTTTTCTCCCCGAATCACCTTCTCAAGACTGCGTTTCACCTCTTCGGGCCGACCTCGACGAAAGTCAATTCTTAGCAATCGAGAAAGAATGGTTGGGATAATCTTCTCCGGATCAGTAGTACAAAGGATAAAGACCACATGGGCCGGCGGTTCTTCCAGGGTTTTTAACAAGGCATTGAAAGCTTCTTTCGTCAACATGTGAACTTCATCAATGATATAGACCTTGTATTTTGCCCGAGCTGGAGCTAAACCCACCCGCTCCCGCAGCTGCCGAATATCATCAATGCCCCGATTAGAAGCGGCGTCGATTTCCAAAATATCCAGACTGCTCCCGGCAGTGATTTCTTGACACAAAGAGCATTGATTGCAGGGCTCGATCCCTTGAGGTTGGAGGCAATTAATTGCTTTGGCTAAAATTCGAGCGGCTGAAGTTTTGCCCGCCCCCCGAGGACCAGCGAATAAAAAAGCCTGAGGAATTTTTTTCTGAGCCAAAATTCTTTTCAACTGCTCTCTAACATCTTTCAGATCCAAATCTTCGATTGTTTGGGGGCGATACTTTAAAAAGAACATTCTGGCCCTTGGATTAACTAATCAGATTTTTAATTCCGTGTTCCAATAACTCAACAATAATCTCTTCAACTAAGCGATTTCGTTTCATCGCCAAATCTCTTGCCCGAGGAAAGCAAATAACCAGATCGCCCAAACGCAAAATTCCATCTGGCCCCCGCTCATTCAAAGGAAAAGCTAATACCTCAGGAATATAGTCCATCTTTCGATAAGTCTGGTTCAATTGCTTCGCCTTTCGTCGGCCCACAAAATAGAGGCTTAGCTCAATCTGATCATGAAAACCAAACTGCTTTAAAATTGCTCGAGTTCGCTGGCGAATCTTTTTAAGATCCAAAGGATAGCGAGGGTCTTTTTTAATCAAAATTTTCATGCTAGTAACTGTCGGACGACTTCGGCCACCAACTGGCCTTCGGCTTTACCTTTCAATTTGGACATCACTCGTTTCATTATCTGGCCGAAATCAACCAAATTTTCAGTCTGAATTAGTTGCCTTACTATTACTTCAATTTCTTCTCGACTCATCATCTGGGGAAGATACTGAGCCAGAATCTTAATCTCCTCTTCCTGTTCGGCCACCAAATCTTGACGGCCCGCTTGTTGGAATATTTTTAAGGCCTCTTGCTTTTGCTTCATCTCTTTTTGGAGGACAGTCAAAGCGGCCACCTGATCAAACCCCTCTCCCTGGCGGACCGCTTCTTTTTCCAAAAGAGAGATCAGATAACGCAAGACGCGAACCCGAACCTGATTCCCCGCCTTAAGAGCTTGCTGGGCGTCAGTTTTAAGTTGATTAATCAGCTCCATGATAATCAGTCAATACTAATTACTGCCACGGCGCCGCTGGCGCTCCAACTCTTTCTTACGCTCATAGCGGCGACGCGATTTTTTAATGTATTCTACTCGGCGCTTAATCTCTTCGACAATCTCTTCCTCGATAAACAGGCGCCGAAATCGACTAATTAGATCCTCTTTAGTTTCGCCTTTTTGCTTTTTGACCACAATCGCCATCCACTGCCACCTCCCTTCAGTCAGGAAAAACTTAGTCTTTTAGAGCCCGGCTCTTCTAGAGTTTAACAAAGAAAGAGTTTGAAAACAACCCGAATTTAAACTTACTGCCCCTGAGTTTGATGGAGTTGGAGGCACTTAACCCAATCACGAGTATTAACCGTCCCATTATTATCAAAGTCATAACGGGCATCGTTAGTGCCAAACTTATCCACAAACTCGGATTTAACACATTGAGCTACTTTTCCTGGATTAGCCGGAGTACTTGTTATTGCTCCCGTTCCCGTTGGCACTGGGTTCACGGCTACTGTGGGACTAATAGCCGGCAGTTGATTGTTCTTGCCGCCAGCCTCGGCCTCACCCTTAGTCTTGAACGAATAAGGAATCCCACTGTTATCATAGATCGTCTCACCCACTCGAATTCGGAAATAATAGGTAGTCCCTGCCCGCAAAGGTGAAAGAGTGACTCGATGAACTTTAGTCGGTTGAGTTTCCAAGGCCCGCAACAACAAACTAGCCGGAGTGGTGCCGTACTCCACAATTCCTTGCGCCTCTTTATCTGTTTGCCAGGTAATCACTGCCGACCGATCTTCGGCCTGAACTCGAACTCCCTTGGGCTCGGTACCAGCCGCGGCGCCGCTGAGATAGGTTTTGGCTGTTTTCAAACCTACTACTGCCAAAGCCCCACCTAAAACCAAAATGATAAGAACAATAATTGCTTTAATATTCTTCATTGTTTTATAGGACAACTACTAAACTTAATAATAACATAATTCCCCCAGTTAGGCCCAAAACAACCAGGGGGGCCTCAAAACCTGTTTCTGGTAATTGGCTTGGGGTGGGCGTCGCTGCTTCTGGGGGAGTACTTGTTTCAGTTGGCACTGGCGTTGGGACCGCCGCTTCCCCACCTCCGTTATCTCCTCCTGAAGCTGGCGTCGGACTCGGAGCTGTTGTCGGCTCTGCTCCCGTACCCCCTCCTCCGATGGTAAAATTAGCACTCCCATTAGCGGCACAATCAATCAGATCGTTTCCTTGGGCATCCCAAATAGCTGAATCAGCATCATTACCCGCTTGACAAAGAAAAGAAAGGGTGGCTGCCCCACT
Source organism: Candidatus Shapirobacteria bacterium (assembly GCA_027021145.1). Classification (GTDB taxonomy): domain Bacteria; phylum Patescibacteriota; class Microgenomatia; order UBA12405; family JAHJSD01; genus JALUUX01. Next base: position 3,988 of record JALUUX010000059.1, on the reverse strand, counting down.
ATCATTCGTCCGTAAAGTAATAATGGCCAAATCGCCCGTACCACTTTTCGTCTGGAGCGCCTGCTCGGAAAAAGCATAGATGGTCAGCCGCCCATTATCAGCGTCAATATTATAATCAAAACCACTAAAGAAATCGCCCTTGCTCACTCGAACGATAGTTAATTTACTGCTATCAAAATTAATCAGAGCATCGGAAGCCATCGCTTCTTGCTGATCGGTATCAATTTTAACTTTCACTTGAAACTCGGCGCCTACATCATAATTACCGCTACTGGGATCAAAATATAGCCGTGGGCCTGCTTCTACTCCTTTGGTGGCCACTATCGCCAAAAATAATAATAAGATGCTGGTAAAAACTGCTCGCCTTCTCATACTTGCTTATTTAATAGTAACAACTAAATCCTGACTAGTAAAGGGAATCTTGTTGGCCGTCCCGTTTTCAGCCAAAACTGTGCCCACTTTTTTGTCTTTCCCCGCCATAATCTCAAGCTTAGTTTGCCCTGGTTTCAAGGACTTATATTTGAAAGTCAATAGAATCACTTCCTCGCCCGGTTCAAATCTCACTCCTCCGGCCTTATCGGTTTCCACCATGGAAACCAAAATACGCTTCTTCTCTGGCTCAATCCAATTCCGCGCCAGATAAGAGAAACGGTCAGAAGGATCGGTGCCCATAATCTCCAGGTACTCAGGGTCGTATTGAATCAAAAGATCAATCCCATCTAAAAATAATTCTTTTAGTGGCCTCATTACTAAAGCTACCTCTCCTTCTTCTCCCAAAGCGACATTAGTATCCCCTTTTAGCGATAAAGTCACTTCTTCCTCTTGCTTAGGCTGAAGTTGAGCTGTTGGACTCGCCTCCTGCCCCCCCGATGTTTTTGACCGGCGCTGTTTAGAAAGACGGTCAACAATTAAGACGCTCTCAAAAATAACTAAGACTGCTAAAACTGGAATGATCCATTTAGCTTTTTCCCATTTCATTTTTCCTCCTTCACTAACTATTTAACCATATAACAGAAATTTATTCATCTTCATACTTGTTACCTAGAGTTAATAAAAGCAAAGTTAAATCTTGAGAATTAACCACTTTGTTAAAGTTCAGATCCTCAGCTATCTCGTCTCCCCGCTGGCCTAAAGCTGCTCTTACTCGCGAGAAATCTAAACTATCAACCCTATGATCTAGATTAACATCTCCTGGCTCAAGAGGCAAGGCGGTCCAGTCGAACTGATTCTCGCCTGCCCGTAAAGTCAGATTTTCTTGACCCAATAAACAACGCTCTTCTTGTTGATCACGACAAAAACGCCGGGCCAAATGTCTCGGTCCCTTAATAATTACTGCATACTTGTTCCCTGGGGTCACTCCTACCAACTCTACTCTACCCTGAGCCACCGCTTGATCATCAAAGGTTACCATTACCTTATCATAGGTATAAACTGTTTCTTGACGCCGGACCCGCACTGTTACTGGTTGGGGGGGGATATCCCGAACAACCACCTTCTGATTATTAGCTTGATACTCGGTCCCCTTAAACCGAATGCGGAAATTAAGCACGGGCCAACCTTCGGGCGGAGTGGTTGGTGTCGGTGTCGGGGTGGTCTCTTCGGTAGCACCTCCCCCTTCAACCAAACGATAACTCGCTCCCGAAACTGGCTGCGGTCGAAGAGAAACATCTTCCAAACCGGCAGGATTATAACCTGCAATCTCAATTTGATAATTGTTATTGCGCTGCGCAAAATCAATCCTCGCCTGGCCTGCTTTTAACACTTTAAAGGGTAACTTAACGGGCCGAATAACACCTCTCTTAAGAGCTTCATTCTTAGTTGTCCCTACGGTCGTTACCACCCTTACTCGACCATTAGCCACCTGTTTTTTCAAGGGGGTAGTAAAACCATCACCAAGCTCGATATCCTCTTTCTTTAACTCCAGGAGATTCGGATCGTAAGTTAAGGTGAAGTCAAGATAAGTCGGCCTGAAGTTGCCCGCATTCAAAACCACCACGGCTGTCAAAGTCTCGCCCACCTGATATTCTCCTTCCGAAGGCAAAACGGAAACACCGATGCTACCAAAATAAGCCCCGCGGCGCGTTTCTTGGCGCTGTTTGACTAAAGCCAAAGCAACGATAATTCCTAGGCCTGCTAGAACCAAAAAAGCCAACTTGGTACTCAAATTATTTTTCCTATTTTTCATTTTTACTGAGTATTAACTTTGTTCCAACCCTGGCGATAAGCCTCATAATCCTCTGCTCTAACACCAATAGTTTCTGGTCGAGTCGGATCACAAACAAAGTCCGCCGAACGCTCCTCAGCTGGAATTACTTCCTCCGGCGGAACATTATCGTTCGCTTGGTCATAAATATTCCACTGAATCCGGAAAATTTCAAAATCAGCTCCATTAACCTGACCATCACAATTAGCATCGCCGTTTAGTCGCCCTGGTCCCTTATAGCCTGGCTTAATTTGCTTACAAGTTAGGGGACATAACTGAATCATGGTAAAAGAAGCGCTGTTGTTACTTTGATCTGAACTTAGACCGGAGCATCGATTGTCGCGAGAAACGCATTTCACTTGATAATCACCTCCCACTGGGGGCTGCCACTGACTAATTAAGTTGCGATTCCATTCTCGGTTGATTGGTCCGGTTACGACTAACTTGACATTGCTGGCCAAACGACCGCTTTCATTGTACATACAACCTAAATTCAATTTTTCGCCTTGTTTAAGGGTGAGTTTTTTGGCCCAATGAGTTTGGCTATTGGGCTGGACTCGGGCCTGGAGGGTTTGGTAAGGACATTGATTTTGCTGGTTATTGCCACCACCTCCCTGGTTGCCTCCTCCTTGATTACCACCTCCTTGATTTCCTCCGCTACCTCCACCTGTCTGACCGCCGCCTTGATTACCGCCACCTCCAGTCTGGCCGCCATTCTGACCTCCTCCGGTTTGCCCCCCACCTGAAGTTTCTTCCTGACACTTGCCATTGCGCTGACGGCGATCAGTCCAACACTGTTTTCCTTCTGCCTGACAATCAGCCTGTAACCGCCAGAAATAATTTCCTCCGCTTGTCTTCAAACACCGTTCCAGCTTTCCCTCATGGCAACGGTACTGACCATACTCTTCCTGACTGCAAGTATTATTTACTCCTACCTCAGTTAGATCAGTAATACATTTCCCTTCTCGCCCACGCTGACCAATCCAGCATTTTTTCCCTTTTTGGCCACAATCTTGGGCCACTCGCCAAATATTCTTGCCTGAATTATTTTTCTCGCAGTGATAGAGGATGCCCTCACTACAGCGATATTTACCCAAAGAACATTCAGGAACACATTTCCCTCCCTTACAACTTAATCCTGAGGAGCACTGGTTGTACTGGCAGCATATTTGATTCTCCTCACCGCAACACTGACCCTGGCGACAACCCAAGCGACAGGCTTGACCGGTCCAAGCCCGACCATCATCGCTGCAAGTTTGGGCCGTACTTCCCTGACAACGCTGTTCTCCCGGCTGACAGACTTGAGCCTGATAACATTGATTATTGGTTTCGTCACAACCAGCTGGACAGCGCTCAACATTACGCCATTGCCCCTGTTGACATTCTTGGAGAAACTGATTTAAGCACCGCCGTTGGCCATCAAGACAGCTAGCCGCCGAATTCTCGACGCAGAAATAGCCTCCAGGCAAAGGAGTACAAGTTGAGCCTGAACAACAATCAGCTCCCGCGCCATTGGGTTGACAGCTTTCGCCGGGCAAACGGCATTCAGTTGAACCTCCCGAACCTCCTCCTGAACTCGGCGTTGGAGTAGGAGTAGGATTCCGTGCCCCTTGGCGACAAACATCAGTCCGAGTACAGACATGAACAAAGCCCCGTTGTTCGTCTTTAGTGCTATTACATTGACCAGCACAATTAGGATACTCACAATAACAAGTAGGAGCGCTTAGACAACGACCATTACTGCAACCGTTAGGACAGCGAGTCACCACCGTTTCACCATAAGTA
>JALUUX010000058.1 GCA_027021145.1 Candidatus Shapirobacteria bacterium | reverse complement strand
TTTTAATATTACTGGGGCGTCTGATTTGACTATGGCTGAGGTGGAAGAGGCGGCCCAGATCATTAGTGATCAGGTTGGTGGCGACGCCAACATCATCTTTGGGGCCCGGATTGATGAAAAAATGAAAGGGGTGAAAATTACAGTAGTGGCTACAGGATTTGATGAGACGCGTAAGAATTTAGCTCAATTAGTGCGAACCAAAAAGCCACCGATTCAGGGAATTGTGAGTGAGTTAGATCAAGAAAGTTATCAAGCTAAGGCTAGAGTTAAACCGGAAAAGGAGAAGAAAAAAAAGAAAAAGAAGTTGCCTTTAGCCCAGAAAGATCTTCCTGAGGGGGTGGAAATTAGAGACGAATTTGATATTCCGGCCTTCTTAAGAAAAAAATAGGAAATTATGCTAGTGGCAATTTTAGGCCTATTGGGTTTTAATCTCTTGATGCTTTGGGGATTAGAGCGAGAGCTTTTTTGGCGTCAAGCCCAATTTTGGTTTCTCGGTGGGGCAATTTTTTATTCAATTAGGAGAATTGATCGGAAAGATTTGTTTTCTCATCGGTGGATAATTTATTTATTCGCTTTGGGTTTTTTGAGTTTGCCGTTAATTATCGGCCAGGTAATTCGCGGCTCTAATCGTTGGTTGAACTTAGCTGGTTGGTCGATCCAGCCTTCCGAACTAGTTAAACCCTGGTTGATTGGTTTCCTGGCTGATTATTTGAGCCAAAAGCGATTAAAGACTTTTGGAGATTTTTTTCTCCTTTTATTTCTTCTTGGTTTGCCCGTTTTTTTAGTTTTAATCCAACCAGACCTAGGAAGTGCGGCAGTTATGACTGTAGCTTTGGTGGGATTGGTTTTTCTGGTTTATCCTCGGTGGTCCTGGTGGTTAGCTGTAATTCTTATCTCATTAGGATTGGGATTAGTTTTTGGTAGCCGGATAATTCACCCCTATCAATGGGATCGGGTGGTTACTTTTTTGAATCCTTATCAGGATCCTCTGGGCAAAGGTTACAATCTAATTCAGGCCCGCTTAGCCATTGGTAGTGGTGGTTGGTTGGGTCGAGGTTTTGGTTTGGGTCGTCAGACCCAGTTGGCCTATTTGCCTGAACGACACACTGATTTCATCTTTGCTACGATTGCCGAAGAATTAGGCTTCATTGGTGTCGTTTTTCTCTTGTTTTTTTATTACCACTTTTTTTATCATCTGACCAAAAAGATCTTTACTAGTCGAGATAAGTTTTTTTTCTATCTCAGGATGGGAGTTTTTATCCAACTTTTGGCACAAACTAGCGTTAATCTGGCCATGAATTTGGGTCTTTTCCCGGTTGTGGGTTTGCCTTTGCCTTTAGTTTCTTATGGAGGCTCATCTCTGATTTCAACTTTATTTTCTTTGGCACTTATTATATAATCTCAATCGTTATGTATGCGATAATTGACTTTCAAGGTCATCAATACCAGGTCGGTCAAGATCAAGAAGTTATTGTCGATCGGTTAGAGCAAAAAGAGGGGGATAAGATTGAAATTGATTCGGTTTTGCTTTTAGTCGATGGTGATAAGGTTTTGATTGGTGAGCCAACTATTGAGGGAGCTAAAGTAGTAGCTAAAGTGGTAGAGCATTTTAAGGGAAAGAAAATTCGGGTGGCTAAGTATCGAGCTAAATCACGCTATCGACGAGTCAAGGGGTTTCGACCCCAATTGACTCGATTAAAGATTGAAAAGATTGTTTATCGCCATGGCTAAGACAAAAGCTAAAGGTGGCAAGATGTCCCAGAAAACGCCCAGGCCGGGAAAGCGGCTGGGCGTTAAGCGTTTTGGCGGGGAAAAAGTTCAAGCGGGCGAGATTATTGTACGCCAGCGAGGCACTCGCTTTCATCCGGGTGAGGGAGTGGGGATGGGGCGTGATTTTACCCTCTTTGCCTTGCGAGCCGGAGTAGTCAAATTTGGTAAACGAGAAGGGCGCAAAATTGTTTCGGTGCTTTAATCAATGAATAGCTTGAGTCGCTATCAGCAACTTAATCCGTTAGAACGGGGACTTCTGTTCAAAGAATTAAAAGAAAAACAAAAATTAAGCTACCGTCAGATTGCCCGTCAAATTGGTAAAAGTCCGGCCTATGTCGTCAATTCAGTCCGGTTGCTAACGCTTCCTGAAGCAATTAAAGATGGCTTAGTAG
>JALUUX010000057.1 GCA_027021145.1 Candidatus Shapirobacteria bacterium | reverse complement strand
AAGGAACTACCGCTGTTTTGGACCCAAGGTCATCAGCGGTAACAATTTGATCTTGGGCCGAGGAAACAGATAAATCTTGGGTTGGGGAAGAATCTTTCTTGGAAGCCATAAACCCTCCTCAAATCGATTAATGATTAACAGTGAAAATTAGTCTCGTTAAAATAGTGCTTTCTTGGGATTTAGCTTGCATTAACTCGGGGGCAAAAATTGCCAGGCTGGCCTTTTATACCAAACCTTGCCTCTTGTTGTCAAGCAAAAGCTTTGCTTTGGCCGAGGGTCAAAGCTTTATGTTCTAAAAAAACAAGATTCTGAAGCAATAATCAATCGGCCGCCACAATACTCAATCCCGGCAGACGTTCCTCCATCAGTCTTACTGTATCTTGCCGATCTCTTACAGGCACTACTGAAGTGGCCCTCCCAGCTAGTACCACATCATTCCCCTCAACCGAAATAAGCCCTGCATCAAAAACTTTAGTTCCCTTCTCCACTCCTAATATCTCATTATGCTGGTCAGAAAAAGGGCCCACCACCACTCTCCCATCACTAAGATAAACTCCGAATTTAGCTACTTCTCCAGCAAACCCTTCTTCGCCCTCTCTTGCCCTAGCCACAAATTTTTCTAAGGAAAGTGTTTCGCCTTCATATCCAAAACCCATTGCTTCCTCCTTTTTTAATTTTTAAAACTCTCTATTATATGACCTTACTATAGGCTTTATAGTACCACAAACTTCCTTAATTTTCAAATTCCGTGTACTGGACAGATACTGCTTCTAGAATAATTTGCTGATTAGGGGTACAATTAAGCCTACAAGAATGGGAAAAAGCGAAGTTATTCCTTGTAATCCATTGATGGAACCAGAGGCAGATTGGAACAATGCCAGATCAGAATGTGGCTGGTACTTTGAGGGAACCTGCCGTCTTTATTCGACTTATTACCAGTTATTACAGCAACAAGTTGAATTATTAGGCGAAATGCTTGGAGAAAAGGCGGGGCTTTTGGATCCATTTCGCGCCGGTTTTCCTCCCCCTCCCCAGCGATGTTACGGGAGAACAAGAATAAATTTACCCTACTTATTTGGCTTATCCCAACAATTCATCGGTGCCCTAACCTGTTCTCCCCCACCTCTTCAGCTCTTACTGGTAATTGACGAAAGACACCCCCAGACTCTCCCGGTGTGGCGTACCTAGGCCACACCCGGTGTGGCTTCATGGCTGTTAAAGATCGAGAGCAAGGATAACCTCTGGTCGGTCGCTCCAGCTCTGACTAATTAGGTAAGCTTCCTCAAGACCCAGGCTCTGGCTTCTTTGTTGGAGATGGTAAATATCGCGGGCGGAAGCGCTTTGTTTGACTTCCAACCCAACTTTACCCTCGACAATAAAATCGATTTCCTGAGAATTTCTCTGAAAATAACTCAATTGATAATGAGGCCGAAGAGATTGAAAAACGGCATTTTCCAGCTGTTGGCCTTGAGAAATCTGCCCCAAGATATTGGCTAAACCAGTATCGCAAAAATAGACTTTCTTGCCTCCGGCCAGCCGGCGATCGCGGCTCTGGCTAAATCGGGCCAAAAGTTGAATAAAATAGGTCTTCTCCAAAAAAGAGAGATAGGAATAAACTGTCTCGCGACTCACTTTCAATTCACTAGCTAGCTTACTGACATCCAACTTCGAGCCTATTCGAGCAACCAATAGCAAGATTAAATCGCGCAGTTGGGCTAGATTCCTAAAATCGGCCAAGGTTTTAACATCGTGCTCAAAATAGGATTTGAATATTTCTTCCAGAAGTCGTTTCTTGCGGAGGTTATTTTTCTCCAAAACTACTCGGGGAAAACCGCCATAGCGGCAATATTCGAGAAAATATTTGATTAGTCTTTCGTATCTGATTTTATTTTTCTGAGCTGCCTTTTGCCCGAATCCGAGAATCTCTTCTCTTTTTACTCCCTTAAAAACAAGAAATTCGGCAAAGGTTAACGGATAAAGCTCATAGATAAGCTTGCGGCCGGCAAGAGATTCGGAAAAGAGGTTTTTAAGATAGAAACTGCTCGAGCCGGTGAGGAAAAACTTAACCGAGTTATGATCGTAAAGATATTTAATCGCTCTGCTGGCTGAAGGCAGATTTTGGATTTCATCGATAAAGACAAAGGCCCTTTCTCTTTTGTTTATGCCA
>JALUUX010000056.1 GCA_027021145.1 Candidatus Shapirobacteria bacterium | reverse complement strand
CCAACTGATACGGGTAGTCCTTATGCGGCCGAATATTGGCGCGCTTGGGTAGAGGTAACTGACGATTATTCGGAAAAGGGAACAGGTTTTAGCGCCTCGGGTTCGCCGGATGTTAATACCTTGATTGCTCTTGATGTCACTAGCAGTTTAAGTTATGGCCAATTGGTCGCCGGGGGTGATACCGGGAGCACTAATCAGACAATGACAATTACTAATACAGGCAACGCCGCTATCGATATCGAATTATCTGGTGATGACATGTGTACTGATTATCCCACTTGTAACGGTTATATTTTGGCGGTGACCAATCAAGAATATGCTTTAACCAATTTTACTTATGGATCAGGGACTGACTTAACTACTACCCCGACAGTAGTTAATATTAGTATTAGTAAACCAACAGCTTCACCCTCTAATGCCACCGGTACCGTTTACTGGGGCATTGGTATTCCTAGCAGCAAGGAAGCGGGCAGTTATTCGGGGAGCAATTTCGTTACTGCTATTAGCGATAGTTAAAAACTAGTTTTAGATTAAAAAAAGATTGAGTATAATCATTTTAAAGTGATCAGGCGAAAGTGGCGTTGGCTAGCGATTAGTCTCCAATTGCTAGCATTGGTCGCCTTTATTTACCATTCAGTTCAAGCTGATTCGGTGGCAACTTCAGTCACCGTAGGTAACAGTGCCCCCAGTTTTACTGTCGATCCGGCTGAGAGTCCCGCTAGTTCGAGCACTAGTCCGACCGATGTGGGAAGCAGCATTACTTTTACTGCTACTGCCAGTGATCCCAACAACGAAAGCTATTATCTGATTATTTGTAAGACTAACTCGGTTAGTCCTACTAATGGCGGCGCGCCGACTTGTCCGGGCGGAAGTTGGTGCGTCAGTGCTGCCACCACTTCCGGTTCTCAGGCCAGTTGTAGTTATACTACCCAACAGTCAGACAGTGAGAGTAATGATTGGTATGCTTTTGTTTGTGATGGTAACAGTTCGGCCGCCTCTTGTTCGACTGCCTCCCAAGGAACGGGTGATAGTGGCTCGCCTTTTAAAGTTAATCATCCGCCCAGCTTTACTGCCATTAGCAATGATGGGCCGGCAGATCCAGGAGCAACGGTAACTTGGACGGCCACAGCTTCTGATGGCGATCTCGATGGCACAGCTGATACGGTTAAATTAGTCGTTTGCAAGACCGCTGGGATCAGTGCTGGTGATTGCGATGGCGGCGCCAGCGATCGCTGGTGTGCTAGTGCTTTGACCAGCAGTAATCCTAGTTGCTCTTATAGTGTACCCGTACCCACCGCTGATCAGGCCTATAATGCTTATGCCTATGTAGTCGATAATCATAATTTGGGCTCGTCTGATACCACCCAGGGAAGTAATAGTAGTTACACCGTTAACAATGTCGCCCCAGTAGTCAGCGCGGTCACAATTAATTCCGGGACTGATATTACTTTAACTGAGGGAACGACTACTTCTGTTGTCTTAGGAGCGACAATTACTGATAATAATGGTTGTGGGGATGTCAGTACTGCCACTGCTTCGGCTTATCGTTCGGGAATTGGTTATGCCGCTTGTGATACTAGTGCCGAAGCCAATGACAATAATTGTTATCCGGTGATTAATTGTAGTGTGGTTGCCAGTGGCAATACCTGCGACGGTGCTAGTGATGCCAGCGCTGATTATGAGTGTACTGTTTCAATGCAGTATCATGCCGACCCGACTGACCTAAATACCCAATATCCCACCGAAAACTGGCTCGATAGTGTTATTGCTACCGATGATAATGGGGCTTCTCATCGGGCCGAGGTAAGCACCGGAGTAGAAGTTAATAGCTTAGTGGCTTTGGATGTTACTGGCAGCATTAGTTATGGTAATTTGACGGTGGGGCAGAAAAACGATCCCTTGGATAAAACCACCACGGTGACAGGAACCGGCAATGTTGGTTTGGATGTTGAGTTATCAGGGACTGACATGAGTTCGGGAAGTGATACGATTGCGGTTACTCAACAGAAGTATGCTTTGGCCGCTTCGACCGCTTATGCCTCGGGAGCCTCATTAACCACTACTGCTACTGAGGTGGAATTAAATGTGGCCAAAACCACCGACAACGCTAGCCCGGCCACAAAAACGATTTGGTGGGGAATTGAAATTCCCAGCAATACCCCGCCAGGAACCTATAGTGGCACTAATACCGTGGGGGCAGTTAAGGGCGAAACTGTTGATTGGTAAAACTGGATGACCATGGGTTACAATTTAACTAAAAGTTAATTAATCAACTTGATGATTAAAAGAAAATTGGTTTATTGGGGAGTAAGTTTAATTTTGGTCTTAGGATGGGGCTTGTTTGGCTTTGTTGATTCAGTTCGGGCAGGGTTTGGAGTTTCTCCCGCTGGCCTTTATCACCAACACCTGAAGCCGGGCACTTGTTTTAGCCAGGATTTTGTCATCTCGCGGGCTGATCCTGATGAAGAGTTAGTGGCTGTAATTGAGGCTGATTTGCCTGAAATTGGAGATTGGTTTCAGTTCGAACCCGGGAAAAAGTTTACTCTGCCGGCAGGCCAAAAGCGAGTTGATTTTACCATCAAAGTCTGTCCCCCTAATGAAACTCCTTCTGATCGCTATCAGGGAGTGATTCGAGTAAAGGCTACCCCGCGAGAAGAGGAGATTGTCGGAGTTTCCGTGGTCAAGGGGGCCCGAATTGAGGTTGATCTCACTACCAGTGAAGAAAATTTTACTGATCTAATTGTCCGCCAGATCAAAATTGGTGATGTTAAAGGTAAGGAGCCGATTCGAGTTTGGCTTAAGATTGAGAATCGAGGCAATACTGTGGCCGCGCCAGATCGATTAGAGCTAGAAATTTTAGATTTACGCCAACAGCCCTTGACTACCCTTCAGACTGAGCGTCTGGCTCCCATTCCTCCTAGCGAGACCAAAGAGATTGAGGCTCAATTAGAAACTGATTTGGGGAGTGGAGAATATTTTGCCTGGGCCCGAGTTTATTTGGGCGACCAGTTATTGCGTCAGGAGCGATTGGTGTTTCAGATTTCTGGTCGGGAGAAACAAGCCTTGCCAGAGAAAGAAACACCTAAAAAGACGGCCCTGTTTAATCGTTTTAAGGAGAAGGGGAGGCGGTCAGGGTTTTTAATTCTGGCGGCAATTTTTGGTTTTGGTCTGGTTCTATTAGCCCTTCATTTTCGGCGCCAGAAAAAGGCTATTCCTTGGGTTTTTCCTCTATTGGGAGGGTTAACCCTCTTGGCTTTGGCTATCAGCTGGAATCAGCCCTGGCTGAAATCATCGATTCCGGAAGCCAAACCTACCCCAACCCCAGCAGCTCAAGTAAAAGGTTTGACCGTCGAGCAAGAAGCCTCGGCTTCGGGAGAGAACAAATTTCAGCCGCTTAAGGTGGTGGGCCAACAAGAACAGATTTATTATCGCATTTATCGGCGGCCCAATCTTAAAGCTCAGGTAGTCTATTTTGCTACCGAGGGGGAGCAATTCCAGGTCTTGGAAGAGCGGGCTCATTGGTATCGAGTTTTGCTTGATGACGGCACCGATGGCTGGTTGCCAAAAGCTAATGTAAAGGAAGTTAATCCTTGAGTTGTCCCAAAACCTGCTTAACTCCTACTAGGAAAAGAATAGTTTGAATTGACCAGAGTCCGAGTCGAGGGAGGTCAAGGTGAAAGATTAGAAAGAGGGTGAGGGTGAGGAAGTTGGTTAGAGCTAAAGGATAGTTGATTAGCCAGAGGCCATGGCGAGCAAACCAAGAGTATCGCCGAAGCCAGGTCAAATTAATAATCTGAATTAAAGCAATCAAAGAACTGACCAAAGTGAACCAGTCTCGACTTCGTCGGGATCCAAAGAGCTGACTGAGATTAAATTGACTGAAATGGATTAAATCGCGAGTTATCTCTTGATAGTAACGCCAACGGCTGATCAAGGAAGTTTCTGGGATTAGCTTAATCTGGGGATAGCGAAAATCAGTCTTGCCGAGAGCAAGAGTGACGGTTTTAAAACGGAAGCCTGGGGCCTCAATTTGAAAACGATAATGCCCCGGCGGAAGATTAAGCGCCAACTCACCTTTTTCATCAGTATAATGAGCTAAAGCAAAACCTTGGCCTAAAGGTAGGAACTGCTTTTGTTTATCACTGAATCGAAGGATGGTGATTCGGGCATTTTCAACTGGCTGACCATTTTTTTGATTGACTACCCGAAGAGGCGGTGAGAGAAAGATGGCATCATCAATAATTTTTTGAAACCGCTGGCCCTTCTGATCGATAACGATTAGAAGTAGTTGATATCGTCCTGGTTGGTTAGGAGTAAGAAGCTCGCCACTGAAAACGCCGGGGCTGATTTCAATTAATTCCACCTCACCTTCATTGGGAGGAGGAGTAAAATTATTGATACCCAATACTTGACTGTTGCGGAATCGAGCTCGGAGAACCAGGATAGTTTCGGGGTTGGGTGGTTCCACAGTGATTACTAGAGATTGGTGTTGAGTGAGGACAATTTTCTCCTCAGGTTTTTTTCGACTAAGGAGGAACCGATCACTTTGGAGTCGGATCGTTTGGGATTGGAGTTGGTCCAATAGTTCAGCCGCGGCCGTGGTAAAGGTAAAAATCTCTGAATCTAGCTGGTGGCCTGTTGGAGTTTGGAGTCGGATTTGAAAGTAGTAATTTTGATTTGGTTCTAATTGGTCAAGGTGAACTTGGTGTCGAATTCGGGTCTGAAGGTTGGTGATCACTTGGTCAAGCTGGTTGGGTTGGCGGCCATAACGAAACTGGAAACTGGTGGTGGGTTCAGTTTGCCAGCTAATTAGGGCTTCTCGACTACCAATAAGATCAAAACTTACTCGCTTGAGTTTCAGTTGAGGGATTGGGGTTGGGGTGGGAGTGGCTGTGGGCGTGGTTGTTGGTTGACTGGTTGGTTGGGGGGTTGGGGTGGGGGTTAAGCTAGGCGAGGGAGTGGCGGTGGCTTCGATTGGGGTGATAATTTGGTATTCTTTGGTTTTAGGAGAGAGGCTGGTTTGATAAAGGGTTACCTGAGCGGTAGCCGCGGCTGTAAGGGAGGTGTTACTAGGCAAGCTGGAACTCACTTTTAGGGTCAAGCTAACACTCTGGCTAGCAGTTTTCGGCTCCAGAGCCGAAAAAACCCAGCTGATTTCCCGTTGATTGAGATTGATGGTGGGGTTAATTCCTTCAGGACTAGAGGTAGCCGAACCCAGCTGATAATCAAAGACGGAGAAATAAAGACCATCTTCACTTCGGCCTTGACTCCAACTGACTTTAATGCGGGCTGGCGCCGAGTTTTTTAAAAGAGAACGGTAAGAAATAGTGAGCTTGATTTCATCACCCGGTTGAAGAATGGTGTTAGTTTGGTCATCAGTTAAGCTAAGTTGAAAATCGCTTTCTTGAGGAGGTACATAAGTTTGACTAATAATGGCCTCTTCTTGAGTCCTAATTTGAGGGGCAAGAAAAAGCAATCCCATCAATAGAGAGGCAACTAATTTTCCTCGATACTTCATTTATTTCTACTATAGCAAAAATCATGGCCGATCGGCAGCAAATTTTGAATTCAAAAATTCGTGCCGATCGGCACGAATTTTGGTAGTTGACAGAAGGGAGGATCTTTGTTAGTTTTAGGGAGAAGAAAACAAGAATAATTTTAGTTATCGTTTAATTTAAGGAGAGTTTATGAGTCAAGAAGCTAAACTAACTACCCCGCGAGCGATTTTGTTAGCCGGGGCGATTATTGCTTTAGCCCTTTATTTTGGTCTCAATAGATCGGCACCCCAAAAGGAATCAGGGGCCGAGAATCAACCAGAGAAAGCGGTTGCGCCGGAGCGGCCCGCTGGTCCTCGCCAAGCCAAGGTTTCCATTGATGATGATCCGATTTTGGGCGATCGAAAGAAGGCGAAAGTAGCTATTGTTGAGTTTAGTGATTTTGAGTGTCCCTTTTGTAAGCGTTTTCGCCAGGAGACCTTAGATCAGATTAAAGAGAATTTTATTGATTCAGGCGAGGTGATTTTGGTTTATCGCGATTTACCCCTTTCTTTTCATAATCCTGCTGCGGAGCGGGAAGCAATGGCCGCCGAGTGCGTTCAAGATTTAGCTGGTGATGAGAAGTATTTTGTTTATCATGATCGGATTTTTGAAACTACGCCGGGCAATGGCAAAGGCTTGAGCGAAAGCCAATTGATTACTATGGCGACAGAATTGGGTATAGATCGGGATAAATTCAGTCGCTGTCTCAAAGAGGAGAAGTTTAAGAAAGAAGTGGCTCAGGATGCCCAAGATGCCGCTAAGGTCGGGATTCAGGGAACTCCTGGCTTTGTCATTGGCCGCCTCAAAGGTGATCAAGTTGAGGGCGTGATTGTCAGTGGCGCCCAACCTTATTCTGTCTTTGAAACGACGATTAAGGAGCAATTAAATCGCTAATCCTCTATATTTTGCCGTTCGCAAAAGGGCTGACCCTTCGGTCATGAAGCGAACAAAAAGCAGGCTTTTTATCAGAAATGCCCCGGCCTCAGGCCGGGGTAGTTTATTAACCACCAAGGCTTAGCCTTCATCTCTCCGGATTGACATTATAGGATATTGAGCTATAATCAAAAGGATGGAACAAGAACCTCTTTTCACCAGCTTCTTGGCTGAGCAGTTATGGCGCGGGGGTAAGCAAGAAGTGTCGTTTTTGCCTTGGGACAGAAAGAGTTTGGCAAGATTGGGCAAATGGCTAAGAGAACATTGTCCAGAACCTTGTCAACCTCAACAGCTCCCAGTGGCCGAATTATTTGAATTAATTGCTCCTGGTTCTCAGGACAGGGAATTGGTGGCCCAACTGAGAGATAGTTTTCAGTTAAAAGAGCTTGATTGTTTAGTGGCGGGGCGGATTCCTGGGGATATTGAGGAGCTAAAAGTAATAGCGGTTTGGCCAGGATGGAGTGGTAGCCTGAAAGCAGCTGAGATAGCCTTTAGGCCTTTGGTCGAAAGAACGGCTAAAGAAATGGAGGCAAAAAGAGAGGAAGGTTGGCTTTTTGTTGCCCTTCCCTCAATTCATTTTCCCGGCGCCTCTTATCTTCCTCCGGATTCGAGGAGAGCGGAGCCGGATTCGAGAAGGGAAGACTGGTTGACCAGGCTAATACTAGCGGGCAAGGAGCGAGGAGTAATTAGCGAAGAAGATGAAGGAATCTTTGATCTCAAGCCAGCAATTGCCTTTTATACTGCCTTAGTTTTGGCTTTGGTGGGTGGGTTGGCTGAATTAAGACAGGTAGGAATTGAGCCCCAGGTAGAACTTTGGGGTCACTCTCGGGGAGGAGCAGCGATTCTTTACTTAGGCGATATTTTGAGCCGATTGGAGGGTGGTTTTCCCATTGATAATTTGGTAGTCCACTCATTGATGCCCGCTTTGGGTGACTTGAGGGCAGAGATGCATTGGGGTTTTCGCGCTTTGGTGGGGCTTACGGCTGTTTCTGCTACCTTTGGTCGCTTGAGACCAATTTATCCCTTGGTTGCCAAGATTTCTAGCTTTGTGGTTGGTATAATTTTGCGAGGGGTCTTACCCCCTGATTTGCTTGGTTCTTTGGCTGGAGCCCATGCCGAAGTAATTGCCGATCCAGCTTATCGTCAGCCAACGGCTGAAGTTTTGAAAAATCTAGCTGATCCCAAAAGAACCGCTAATTTACCTCGAGGGAGAAAACTAAGGGGAGGAAGGACCATAGTAACAATAGCACCAAGTGATGCCCTTTGTTTTGCCAACTCGATTAAGAAGCATCTTAAAGGCGGGGCGCGAATAGGGGCAATAGTTCTTCCTCCCCCAAGAACTAATCATTATGGCTTTGCCCATCCTTTAATTCAGGAATGGTTGATGAGATTGGGAGAAACTTTGCAACTTTGGCGAGAAGAATTAAAACGAGTATTAGAGGAGCGGTCTGATCTGTCAAGAGAGCAACTGTGTGGTTTGTTGGAGGCAGAGTTGGCTCCCCCTCTCCGTTTTTCTTTGGCGCTTTCCCAGCAAGGAGGAGAGGAAATAATCTTGGGGTGGGCTGATGATCATCATTCTCCGGTTGAAGATTTGTTTTATCGAGTATTGCAGGGGCAAATTCCTATTGGGGAGGCTGTTAGGCAACGAGTAGAATCTTGGTCTTTGGAGGGGACTTCCCTTTCTCCTTTTGAGGAAGAGGTGGTGAGAGAAGTATTGGCGGCGATTGATGGGGAGGCAAGTCTTCGCAGACAGCTAGGAGATGAGCTTATTGCTTGGGCTCAGCAGGGTCCATCAGCTCCGCTTTCAGAGCTTTCAGAGCCGGTTCGGAAGCAGCTGGCTAGTTATCGAGATCAGTTAAATAACTGGTTAGGGCTACAGGGAGAAGGGGGTGGTGCCGATGAAGAAAGGAGGACAATAATAATGGAAGAAGCCGAGGATTTTCTTCGTCGGTTAGTAGGAGCGATTTTAAGGCTGACAGAGGTTACTTTAGAGGAAGCCTTGCTTCTGGTTTTACAATTTCGTCATCTTCAGTTACTCCAATCTGGACCCGAGACAAGTGAAAGTGCCGAGGCAAATATATTGGTTAAATTAATGGGGAAATTATTCAGGCGGAATGGATTTTCTTCTCTATCTCCTAGAGAGAGGGGGGTTTTGCTAGCGCAATGGGCCAATTATCTCACTCAAGCGGGATTATCATTTGATTCAGAATCAGGAGATGGGTCAATTCGACTTGATCGGTTTAAGCAGTGGTTGGAAGATATCTGGCGCCAATTGTTTGGTGAAGAAGTGCCCTTCTCTTGACAACCCACGCAAATTTTTGTATTATAGGACACTATAAACATTAGGATTAATAATTAGTTTTTAAGGAGGTCTAAAGTGGAAAGGAGAGATGCATATTGTGAGTTTGTCAGAAGAAGGGTCGTAATTACCGAACTTGTGGTTGGTGATGATGGCTTGATGGGTGGGTTTTGTCGTGACTTTTGGAGGGAAGTAGGTTTCGTTGATATGGAAAGATATGGTGTGGGCTGGAGGGTTACTGATTGTCCATGGCAAATTCAGTGCCGAGCCAGAAGGATAGGAAGAGCCGCAGCTGCAAAAGACGAAAGGATAGGAATAAGTGTGGAACCAGGTGAAAAATGGGATTTCAAACGAAGGAGCTGATTGTGCTCGTTGGCTTTTCTCTCATAAGTGAGGGCGATTAGTCTTTGAGCTGAATTTTTAGTTGGGAGGCGGGAGTTAAGGAGACGCCATTGGTGCGCTTGAGAATTTCTTTTTCCCAGGCCTTGGGCCAACTCGGGGCGAAAATAGCGACTCGATCATTAAGGCTCAATCCAGCTTGGCGACGCAAGAGTTGGATTTGACGGATGAGCTCGCGGGCCTCTCCTTCGGCGGCTAATTCAGGGGTAATTTCGGTGTCCAGCTCGACTCTCAATTTACCCGGGCCTGTTTTAATTTCCACCTCCTTGACATTCAACTCTTGCTTGATTAATTCAATTAATTCCGGGTCGATCTTTGAAAATTGAAAATTGAAAATTGAAAATTTCTTTAGTGGTTGTCTAACTCTAATTTGCTTTTCTTTTCTCAGGGCATGACCCAAGCTCACTAGCTCTCGAACTGCGGCCATTTGATCTTCCAAGTTTTGGTCAATCAGTTTCTCGTTAACTTGGGGCCAGTCTTGAAGGTGAACCGAATCAGTTACCGACCAATTTTGACCAAAACCTTGGAGCCCCTGCCAAACAGTTTCGGTTAGGTAGGGAATAAAAGGAGCCAAGATCAGGGTTAGCTGAGTTAGGACATAGTAAAGAGTAGTTAGGCAGATTTCTGCCTCTGTCACACCCGGTGAGTCCTGTCGGCCACACCGGGTGTGGACAAGGATACTGACTCGCTCTCGGGAGCGGCGGATATACCAAGTTGATAAATCTTCAAGGAATTTTTCAATTGCCCAGAGAGCTTCATGATGGTGATAATCATCCAGCTTCTCAGTAACAATCTTCTTGGTTGACTCCAGT
>JALUUX010000055.1 GCA_027021145.1 Candidatus Shapirobacteria bacterium | reverse complement strand
AGCAAAGACCCGGTTGAGGGAACCGATGAAGCCAGACAGAGACGGCAAAAGAAAGTCATTCTGGCCCTGAAAGACAAGTTGGTTGATTCTAGAAGAATGCTTTTAAACCCAAAACAAATAGGAGAGCTTTACCGATTCTTGACTGAAGAGGTTAAGACTCGGCCGCAAATAAACCTGAGAACTCTAGCTTCGTTTTGGCAAATAGGGCTAAAAGCAATTGAAGGAAAGCAAATAGAAGCAGAAATTCCTTGGCAGGAAGAAGGGGCGATTTTAACTCCGGGAAGGGATCCAATTTATCAGACCTGGATTCTTGAACCAAGAAATGGTGATTGGCAGCTAATAAAGGAATATTTTCAACAAAGAGTAAAGAATTTAGAAGAAAATTAGATAAGAGTGGAAAAGTATAGAAAAGAATGGAAAAGGGCAGAAAAGAGAAAATGCGGGTTTTAGTTTTCAGTCATAATTTTCCTCCGGCGATTGATGGGGGCTCGAAACTGTTAAGTCTGGTTGCCAGAGAACTTAAAAGTCAGGGCAATCAGGTTTTGGTCTTAACTTCAGACGCTTACTCGAGTGACGATTATTTGAACACGAGGGTTGAAAGAGTCAGGGAATTTGGGGATTTTTGGGGGATTAGGGTTATCAGACTTTGGACTTGGCGTTGGGGCAAAGCGATTATCCGACGAATTACTGGGCCAATCTTTGTTTGGGCGCCTTGGTTGGAGATTTACCGTTTCAAGCCTCAAAAAATTATTGCCGGAGTTTTTCCTACTTTGATTCCTATTTATGCCTGGATTTTGGCACGGTTATTGCGAGTAAAATTGGTTTTAGTGCCTTGTTTTCATCAAAAGGAGAGGGGATTTTACCGGCCTTGGCTTGGGTGGGTTTTGCGCCGAGCCGACCAGATCTGGGCTTTAACCCAAAAAGAGAAAAGTTTCTATCAGAAAAAATTTGGTATTGCTTCTAGAAAAATCTTGGTTTTTAAACCGAAAATCGAGGCTGATCTTTTTCTGAACAAAACCCAAGAGGCTAAGTTTTCTGAGCCGCCGACAATTGTTTTCGTTGGTTCCCAGGCAGCCCACAAGAGAATTGAGTGGCTAATTGAGGCTTTTGAGAAGTTAAAGTTTAAGTTGGAGTCAAAAGAAGTTGAAAGGAGAAAGTTAAAGTTGAAGTTAATTTTAGTAGGGCCAAAGACTTTGTATTCGCCGAAGATTGAGGCAAAAATTAAAAAGTTGCCTCAGTGGGTTCGAAAGGATATTAAAGCTTTAGGTCGAGTTTCGGAGAAGAAAAAGCTTGAGGTTTTAGACCAAGCTTGGGTGCTAGTTAACCCATCAGTTCACGAATCTTTGGGGCTAGTTTTCTTTGAAGCTTGGGCGAGAAAAAAGCCGGTGATTGGAGCAAGGATGCCAGTCTTGGAGGAGGTAATCGATGATGGCAAAAACGGCTTGCTTTTCCAAAAAGATGATCTGGAAGATTTGGCTGAGAAAATAGAAATGATAATTACTAACAAAAAATTAGCCAGAAAAATGGGGGAAGCGGGATATAAAAAATTAGTTAATAGTGAATAGTTAATAGTTAATAGTTGGAATGTTTTTTTCTTTGGTTTTGGCGCTGGTTTTGAGACTGATGGCGATTAATCAGTCGCTTTGGTTGGACGAGGCAGTCCAAGTTTGGGCCAGTTCGAGTTTCTCTATCAGGGAATTGTTGGTTAAATACATGCCCGGCGATTTCAACCCTCCTCTCTACCATATTTTACTTCACTTTTGGGTTAAGATTTTTGGTACTTCAGAACTTGGCGTCAGGTCATTATCTTTGGTTTTAAGTTTGGGATCAATTTTGATTTTTGTTCTTTTATTAAAGCAGTTGCGGGTTGCGAGTTACGAGTTGAGAGTTTTGACCCTATTGTTGGTGACATCGCCGCTCCATATTTACTATTCCCAAGAAAACAGAATGTATATGTTGGCTTGTTTTGCTGTTCTTCTGGCGGTTTGGCGATTTCTGGTTTTTCTGGAAAACCCAAGTTGGAAGAATTCCCTTTATCTTGGTCTCAGCCTGGTCGTTATGGGTTTTTCCCATTTTATGACTCTTTTGATGATACCGGTATTTTTGCTTTGGGGAATTAGGGGGATTAGAGCAATTAGAGGGAGCAAGTTACCTAGGTTAACTAGGTTACTTAGGATGGGGGTGGCTTTTGGTTTATTGACAGTAGCGTATTTGGTTTATTTACCTCTGTTTCTGAAGCAGCTGCAAACAGGATTAGCA
>JALUUX010000054.1 GCA_027021145.1 Candidatus Shapirobacteria bacterium | reverse complement strand
CTTACCCCAGCAACTCCCCGCGTCAGTTTGGGAAAGATGGGTAATCGCCCCATTATCACGGCTGTAAACGATTAAAGCATTAATAATGTCGGCTAATTCCTCTTGAGTGAGCCAAGGATGAGACCGGCCACAACTTTGGCCAGAGCGGGTTTTATACCAAGCCTTATAAAACCAAGGAGAATTCGCTTTTTTCTCCCAGGCCTCGCTCGGCCAACAACCCTGATTGCCACAAGTAGTGTCCCAATGGCCGGGAGTGTGGTGATTTAAAGTCGAGTAGGAGTAGAAATAACCACCAGCAGTCGAAGCATACCAGGCCGAAATAATTTCGCCAGTCGAATTACTGACGATAATTTTACCTCTGGTTTCTTGAACCGCTCGCCGCCAAGTTTCGGGTGGATTAGCCGCCTTTGATGACCGATAAACCTGGCAAGACTCACCGGTACAAATTGACCCCTTAACTGATCGATTTCCCATCCGCCAACCAACATAAGCCAGGGCGTAGGTGCGCGCCGCAATAGCCTGAGCTTTCAGAGCTTCCATACCCCCTTGTTCTCCCCAAGAAGAAGGCATTTCGGCAATGCCTAGGAGATAATTATCCTCAAAGGGCAGGCTGCCTAAGCTGGTGGCAATTGTTCCTGGCGAATCAATCGTTTCAATCCGAATATCACCATAATAAGCCTTAAGAATGGTTTCATAATTTTGTCCTGCCTTAGCCCGACCAAAAGCACCATATTGACTCATCCCTTTGCGATGAGGAGCGCCAAAGGAAAAAGCAGCAAAAGCGGGTCTGAATCCGGGGTCACAGAAATTGCTTGATCCTGGTGCTCCAGAACAAGGATCGTCAACAGCCGGCGTTTCTCCTACACTGGTAGAAAAAAGGCCAGTCTTCATCTCGATTAACTGCTTTTGCTTGGCTGTCAAACTAGCAATAGTTGAAGAAAGAACATTAATATAGGCCTGAGCTTTTTTCACTTCTTGGCGCAAAAAGGCCACTTGTCTTTCCATCTCCTTCTTTTTCCGCGCCAACCAGGCCTGATGTTCTTCCAACTTCTCTTTGTCATTCTTTAGCTGGGCTAATTGCTGGCTTAGGTTTTCAATCACTTTCTTATCCTCATTAGCCACTAGTTGCTGGTAAAACAACTGACGCAAAAAATGGGCACTATTTTTGCTGGCAAAAAACAGGGTTAGTAAGGAATAACCTCGCTGATAAATATAAAAACGGCGGATCCGCTGTTGAAGCAAAATTCGCTGAACCTCAAGTTCAGCCTCTCGATCGATAATATTCTCTTGTAAAGACTTAAGTTGACTTCCTGCGGAAGTAATCATTTGCTCAAAACGCTTAACTTGTGTTTCAAATCCTTGCAGGCTTTTTTTATTTTTTAAATTGGCCGATTGATAAAGATCCAACACCTGGGAGCATTCGTTAATAAATCGTTGGCACTCCTCAATTGTGCCGCAATCCCGCCGACACTCAGCCGCCTTCGCTGGTTGCCAAGACAACAAAATCAAAGCAGCAACAAACAAAAAACGGACACACCGGGTGTTGTCTAGGTACGACACACCGGGTTTTAAAGACAATAAAGTTGATAGAGTAAGCCTCATTTTGAACTAATCGAGACCAGAAAACTCAAGCCGATAGACCTTGTCTCGCGTTAATAGGTAAATCGCCTCGCCTTTAGGACTTAAAACCAAACCGCGAACATCATCTAATTTAACCAAAACCCGGGCTAAAAATTGCCCTTCTTTGTCAAAAGTCCAAATTGTATTTTTTTCCTGATCCCAAAAAGCAATCACTTCACCCTCTTGAGCTACCGTCAAGAATTGCGCTCGCCCAAGATCAGGGGGCAACTGCTGAACAAAACGGTCTTCGCGACCAGAGAAGAATTTATAGACCCGACCATTAGCCAACAATAACCAAATTCGCCCGTCAATAGCCAAATCAACTACCTGATCAAAGTCGAATTCAGGGGTTGATTTTAACCAAGCTCGCTCTCGTCCCAAACCTTGACTAATCGCCGGATACTTCCAAATCTGCTTCTGATTGGCATCTAAGAGATAAAGGTTACCCAGCCAAATGCCTGCAGCTTGAATTTTCATCTCCTCCCTCAGATCCACCAAAGATTGCCATTGACCTTGATGCCACCAATAAATTGTTTGAGCAGCGATCAGATAAATCCGTTTGGGACTAGCAACCAACCAATCAGCTTGTGCCAAGCGCTCACCACCGGCAATAATTTCCCCCCTCTTATTTTCCAAATCAATTTTCAAAACTCGGCGATTAGCCCGATCTAGAACAAACAAAGCTTGCCCATCACTAAAATAGCGGCTTACCTCAACCGATTCAGCTACCAGATTAAGATCATAATATAATTGCGGCTTAACTGCTTTTTCGCCCAACCCGGCCATAAGCGATTCTGCTTGAGCTCGGTAATGCCCACCTTTAATCTGATCTAACTGAATCAATTGATCAATTTTCTCCTCCGCTTGTTTAATCAACTTTAAGCTGCTTTCTGGATCGAGGCCTCGAATTGAATTGGCGGCGGCTAGATTTTCTTCAATTGATTTAGAAAGTTGACTAATTTCCCGCAAACGCCGCTCTTGGGTCTGTTTTCTCCAACCAAAGAAAACCGAAAGAGAGAGAAGGAGGAGAAAGCCTAAAGCCAAAGTTAAATTAGAAGCTTTCGGCCCCCATTTCCTGCCAAAACGGGCTCCAATTTTCTTCATTGGAATTATCAGTCGAGTTAATTTGGGTTTCCTAACTCTAATTTTAAAGTGTGGTTGCTGCTGGTTAATTTCTTTAGCAACAATCTTGGTTCCCAATTTAACTGCTATTGCTGCCAAATTCCCCTGATGCTCTCGCGCATGAACTACTGGGATCAATACTTCACCAATCGTTTCTAAATCCTCGGTACTCAAGGCCGCAGTAATCATGCCTTGAGGAAGATGAGTAAAAAAGTCTTCAGTCGCCAGCAAAAAAAGATCATCTTCTTGGGCGACTCCAGAAGCAATTTTCAGACCTCGGCCGCCCTTGATAACAGCTCCTGTTTTGCCTTGGCGCCGCAACCAAATCTCTCCTGAACCCCAAACCGCCAGATAAACCACCTGATGCCAAAGAACCAGGGCCATTAAAGTTAACTCACTAGGACCGGGAAAATAAATTGACTTCTCTTGGGCTACTTTTGAAAGCGCTTGCTTCAATCGCTCCATTGGTTTGGCCTCAAGATTACCAAAATACTCCTCTCCAATCCGAGTAATAATCTCGGTTCCCAAACTGGCCAAATTAACTTTGGTGGGTTCCGCCTTTAAGCTAACTAGTACTAAAAGCTCGCCTCGTTGCCGATATTTAGCTTCATCTTCCGGTCGAAAGTGACGAGCTTGACTCCAAAATTGGCCAACTGGAGTACCCAGAATTTGTTCGAACTGCAGTTGAATATCTTTGGTCATTGGGTCATTTTCATTATATTAGATCCCTTCCTTGTTTTCACCTTGCAACTTTTATATAATCCAGATATGGCCTTAGCGATTTTTTGTGATGCGGGATCTGGTAGTGGTTCAGGTATTAATACTGCCATTGGTTGTATTCCCATTGATTCGCCCGAGTCCTTTATCCGTTGGTTTTTGCCAGCACTAGTAGGCCTAGTCGGTGGCATTGCCTTTCTTTTAATGGTCTATGGCGCCATTCAGATCATTACCTCTGCTGGTGATCCTCAAAAAATTAAAGGCGGTCAAGAAACAATCACCAGTGCCATTATTGGTTTAATCTTTACCATCTTCTCCCTTTTCTTACTGCGGCTAATTGGTGTTGAAATATTACATATTCCTGGACTTCAATAACAATGATTCGACCAGTTTTAGCTCAAGTCACTCTTCCTGACTCTAGCAGCATCGGTCTTGATCCTAATCTTAATACCCTGGGAGATATCATTTCCCGGGCCTTTGAGTATTTACTCATCATTGCTGGCCTCTCAATGTTTGGCATGATTCTTTGGGGCGGCGTTCACCTAATCATCTCCAGAGGCAACCCTGAAGGAATTAAAGAGGGAACTAACAAGATCATTTACGGCATCATTGGCTTTTTGGTCGTTTTTGCTACCTACTGGATTATCCAAATTATCGAGACTATTTTTCACCTTTCAATCCTCTAATCTTATTTCCCTCCTCCAAAGCGGCGCTCCCGATGTTGATAGTCATAAATTGCCTTTTCCAATTCTTTTGGTCCAAAATCTGGCCACAGAGTGTCAGTAAAATAAAGCTCTGAATAAGACAATTGCCACAAAAGAAAATTGGAAAGACGAATTTCGCCGCCAGTCCGAATGATGAGATCGGGGTCAGGCTGACCATTGGTATCAAGATAACGGGCAATTAATTGTTCGTCCACTTCTGAGGGCTTAATCCCATCGGCAATAATTTTTCTGATCGCCCTAACGATTTCATCTCGACCGCCATAATTTAGAGCGACATTAAATTTTAACCGCTCGTGGCGCTTAACAATCTTTAGCATCTCCTCAATTGCCCGCCTAACTCGAAGGGGGAAGGCCTGAAAATTGCCTAAAACAAAAAACTTGATTCCTTTCCGCTTATACTCTTCTTTTTTTTCCTTGGCAATCCTCACTAGAAGATCAAAGATGCCCCTAACTTCCGCTCGGGCGCGCTTGCGCCAATTTTCTGTTGACAGGGCATAGACGGTTAAATATTTAACCCCCAAATGCTCACAGTGTTCAACAATTTTAACCAGATTTTGAGCCCCGGCCCGATGGCCCTCAGTAGTAGTTTTCCCTCGAGCTCGAGCCCAACGCCGGTTACCATCCATAATGATAGCAATGTGCTGAGGCATCCGCTTGGGGTCAAGTCGGTAATAATCACCTACAACCTTCATTCTATAATTAAAGCTAGCAAAAACCGGCCCTTTCAACTTCTTGACGAAGACAAATCAGGATTGTCCGTGGCAGGAAGCATTGGTTAACTTTTCCCAAATAATTGGGAAAAAGTTCCTCTTAGAAAGGAGGTGATCCATCCGCTCCTTCCAGAACGGATACCTTGTTACGACTTACCGCTCCTCGCTGGCCCCACCTTCGTCCCCGACGAGTCGGGGCCTTCGGGTGTTGCCAACTCGGCTCAGTTGACGGGCAGTGTGTGCAAGAGGCGAGAACGTATTCACCGGGGCCTGCTGATCCCCGATTACTACCAATTCCGCGTTCATGCAGTCGAGTTGCAGACTGCAATCCCAACTGAGACCGGGTTTGATGGGATTAGCTCCGCCTCACGGCTTGGCAACCCATTGTCCCGGCCATTGTAGGATGTGTGTCGCCCTGGACATAAGCGACATGCTGACTTGACGTCGTCCCCGCCTTCCTGTCCGAAAATGTCGGACCTGTCCCCCGTGACACGTGTAACACGGGGCAGGGGTTGCGCTCGTTACCCCACTGAAGGGAACGCCTCACGGCACGAGCTGACGACAGCCATGCACCAGCTGTCCCACCGTTTAGCCGCGCCCTTTCGGGTCGACATTAAGTGGGATGTCAAGCCCAGGTAAGGTTCATCGCTTCGTCTCGAATTAAACCACATGCTCCACTGGTTGTGCGCCTCCCCGCCAATTCGTTTGAGTTTCAGCCTTGCGGCCGTACTCCCCAGGCGGCTCGCTTAACGCGTTAGCTGCGCCACTCCAGCCCGAAGGCCAGAATAGCTAGCGAGCATCGTTTACGGCTAGGACTACCCGGGTCTCTAATCCGGTTCGCTCCCCTAGCTTTCGTCCCTGAGCGTCACCACACTCCTGGCCAGCCGCCTTCGCCCTCGGTGTTCCTTCCCATATCCACGGATTTCACCCCTACATGGGAAGTTCCACTGGCTCCGAAGTGGGTCTAGTCGACCAGTATCCTCTGCCTTTCCCCGGTTGAGCCGGGGGCTTTGACAAAGGACTTAGCCGACCGCCTGCGGACCCTTTACGCCCAGTGAATCCGGATAACGCTTGCGCCCTACGTATTACCGCGGCTGCTGGCACGTAGTTAGCAGGCGCTTATCGGCCGACTGGAATTTCGGCCTTTAGCGGTTTACGACCCGAAGGCCTTCATCCCGCACGCGGCGTCGCTGCGTCAGGCTTTCGCCCATTGCGCAATATTCCTAGCTGCTGCCTCCCGTAGGAGTAGGGCCCGTGTCTCAGTGCCCTTGTGGCCGGCCGACCTCTCAGTCCGGCTACCCGTCATCGCCTTGGTGGGCCATTACCCCACCAACTAGCTGATGGGCCGCACGCCCCTCCCGAAGCGGGCCGTTACGCCCTTTCCTCGCCCTCCGGGCGAGAAAATCCTCAGGGGCTAAGTCATAAATCCTAAATTCGAAATCCTAAATCCGAAACAATATCAAAGCACAAAATTCAAATATCAAAACAATAAAATTATTTTGTTTTGAATTTTGAATTTAGAAAATTTGAATTTGTTTAGATATTAGATATTAGAAATTAGAAATTAGATATTAGAAATTCCCCCAGGATTTCCTTGTCCGAAGGACGAGGGTATGCGGGATTACCCCCGATTTCTCGAGGCTATCCCCCACTTCGGGGTAGGTTCGTACGTGTTACTCACCCGTTCGCCGCTATCCCGACAAGTCGGGATCGCTCGACTTGCATGCCTTAGGCACGCCGCCAGCGTTCATCCTGAACCACGATCAAATTCTCAGTGGAACGCCCTCGACAGTTCGAGAGCATCAACCACCTCCTGCCACGAACAATCCTGACTTCACTTACTCCTTGTCAAGGTGCTAAATTATTACTACTTCTATATTATACTGGTAAAGTCCAGTCCTGTCTAGCTAATTAATTCTTTGGTTCTAAAACAAAAGAATGATAAAATCGGAGCAGTCCAAAGATTTATGCTTAAACTCGATCAGATCACTGTTCAGGTTGAAGGCCAAACAGTAGTTAACCAATTGAGCCTTACAGTTCAACCCGGCCAAATTACGGTCTTAATGGGGCCTAACGGCAGCGGCAAGACCTCGCTTCTCTTAGCCCTAGCAGGCCACCCTCACTATCAACTCAAAGGCCGGGTAACTCTTGATGGTCAACGAATTGACCAATTAGCTCCTGAAAAAAGAGCTCGCCAAGGCCTTTTTCTTGGCTTCCAAACTCCCATCGCCATTCCTGGCCTCGATCCGGTGGCCTTTCTTTGGGAGGCACTTCAACAACAGGGTCAATCAGCAACTTTAGAGGCTATTCGAAACCAAATGCAACATCAATTAAAACAATTAGCCCTCAAAGAAACAGTCCTTGATCATGGCTTAAACCAAGGCCTTTCTGGAGGTGAACGCAAAAAACTAGAACTCCTTCAAGCGCTCATTCTCAAACCCAAATATGCCCTTCTTGACGAGCCTGATTCCGGCCTTGATATAGAATCCCTCCAATTAGTGGCTCAAGCGATTAAACGACTTAGTCGTCAAGGTACGGGCTGTCTGGTCGTCACCCACTATCCCCGAATGGCGCGACAACTCCAACCCAACCAAGTCTTTATCATCCGAGCTGGCCGAATTGTAGCCCAGGGTCAACAAGAACTAATCGATCAAATTGAAGCTCAAGGCTACCAAGACCTCTCGCCATGAATAAGACGATCAAAACTACGGGTTTAACCCACCAAACAGTCGTCAGCATCTCCCGCCATAAAAGCGAGCCTAAATGGATGCTTCAGCGGCGACTTCAAGCCCTAAAACTCTTTCAAGCCCGAGCCTTACCTACTTGGGGAGCCGATTTAAGCCAGCTAGACTTTAGCCAATTCCGTTATTATCGCCCTGCCCCCACCAAACCTCAAACCCGCTGGCAAGATCTACCACCCAAAATCAGAACCACCTTCGAAAAACTCGGCCTCCCCCAAGCAGAACAAGAAGCCCTAGCAGGGATTAAAGCCCAATATGACTCAGAAATCATTTACAGCTCCCTCAAGCAAAGATTGGCCCGAAAGGGAGTGGTTTTTGTCAGCATGGAGGAGGGGGTTCAACAATACCCCCAACTAGTGCGACAATATTTCGGTCGACTCGTTCCTCCTCAAGACAACAAATTTGCCGCCCTTAATACCGCCGTCTGGTCTGGTGGCAGCTTCATCTATGTTCCTCCCAAAGTAAAAGTGGCCATCCCTCTTCAAGCTTATTTCCGAATCAACTCCCCTCATTTTGGCCAGTTTGAACGAACTTTGATTATTGCTGATGAAGGTAGTTTTCTTCACTATATTGAAGGCTGTACTGCTCCTACTTACTCTAGCGCTTCGCTCCATGCCGCCGTAGTCGAAATCTTCGTTAAGCCCCGAGCCCGAGTCCGCTACACCACGATTCAGAACTGGTCGACCAATGTCTATAATTTAGTCACTAAACGCGCCTGGGTGGAAGAAGAGGCGGTCATGGAGTGGGTTGACGGTAATCTAGGCAGCAAAGTGACCATGAAATATCCTTGTTGCATTTTGGCCGGCCCCAAGGCTCATGGGGAAATGCTCTCTCTGGCCCTGGCCAGTCACCAACAACATCAAGATACTGGCGCCAAAATGATCCATCTTGCCCCTCAAACTTCAAGTCAGATCGTGGCCAAATCCATTGCCAAAGATGGCGGCCGCACCAGCTATCGCGGCTTAGTTAAAATTGCCCCCCGAGCCGAGGGAGCCCGAAGTCAAATCAGCTGTGACGCCCTCATCCTCGATCCCCAAAGCCGAAGCGATACTTATCCTCTTAATCAAATCGAAACTGCCAAAGCCATCGTCGAGCACGAAGCCACCGTTTCTCAAATTAGTCAGGACCAGCTCTTCTATCTCACCAGCCGCGGTTTTGACGAAATGCGGGCTCGGGCTTTGATTGTGGCCGGATTTATTCAGCCTTTGGTCAAACAACTGCCCTTAGAATATGCCGTTGAGCTTAATCGCCTGATAGAATTAGAAATGGAAGGGGCCGTCGGATGAAAACTCAGCTTATTTG
This sequence comes from Candidatus Shapirobacteria bacterium, assembly GCA_027021145.1. Taxonomy (GTDB): domain Bacteria; phylum Patescibacteriota; class Microgenomatia; order UBA12405; family JAHJSD01; genus JALUUX01. Next base: position 1,383 of record JALUUX010000054.1, on the reverse strand, counting down.
GCTAAAACCAGGTCAGCACCAAATTGAAACCCGTCTTGCAACCAAAGAGGAGCAAACTATCTTAGTCCTAGGTTGGTTCCAAAACCAAGACCAAACCCAGGTGGAGCTCACTATTCGCCATCAGGCAGCCCAAAGTCATTCTCAAATTCTAATCCGAGTTGGCGGCCAAGACCAAGCTCGAATCAAGGTTCAGACCCGAATTATCATCGAACCCCAAGCCCAAGAGGCTCAGGCTGAACTCCAATCAAAAACCCTTCTCCTTGACCAGGCCCAAGCCCAAGTTCAACCCGAGCTAGAAATCAAAACCAACCAAGTTCGGGCCAGCCACGCCGCTAGCATTGGCTCCCTTGATCCCAATCAACTTTTTTACCTCCAGCAACGGGGCTTGAAACCCCAGCAAGCGCGCCGACAACTAATCCGGGCCTTTTTCCACCAAGGAACCTGGTTTAAAAATCAATCAATCCAAAAACAATTAACCAATTATCTCTCATCCCTATGAGCCAATTAATTGATCAGATTCGAGCTGATTTTCCCATTCTTAAACGCCAAATCGGCGGCCGACCCCTAATTTATTTCGACAACGCCGCTACCAGCCAAAAGCCTCGCCCAGTAATTGAGGCGATAACCCGCTATTATCGTCGTCATAATGCTAACATCCATCGCGGAGTCCATCAATTAGCGGATGAAGCCACTCAACTTTATGAGGAGGCTCGCAGCCAAATCGCCGCCTTTTTTGGGGCCCAACCCGAAGAATTAATTTTCGTCCGCAATACCACTGAAGCAATCAATTTAGTCGCCCATCATTGGGCACCACTCTGGCTCAAAAAGGGTGACTTGATCCTCACCAGTATTATCGAACATCATTCCAATCTTCTCCCTTGGCAACAACTCCAGGAGCGCCTAGGCATCCGCCTTGAGTTAATCGGCCTTGACCAAGACTACCGCCTTGATTACCAGCAGTTTCTTGAGAAACTTAATCTCAAGCCCAAACTGGTAGCCCTTAATCATGTTTCCAATGTCTTGGGAACTATCAATCCGATTAGGGCCATGGTTCGGGCGGCTCATCGTGCGGGCGCTCTAGTTTTGGTCGATGCCGCCCAATCTGCTCCCCACCTGGCCATTGACTTTAGCCAGCTAGGCGCCGACTTTCTCGCCTTTTCCGGTCACAAAATGTTGGGACCCATGGGTATTGGCGGCCTCTTAGTAAAAAAGGGTCTCTTAGAAGAACTACCTCCTCTCCTCGTCGGAGGAGGAATGGTGGCCGAAGTTAAAGCCAAAAAAGCAAAGTTTCTCTCTGAGCTGCCTACTCGTTTTGAAGCCGGCACGCCCAATGTTGCCGGCGCCGTTGGCTTAGCAGCGGCGGTAAATTACCTCCAAAAAATT
>JALUUX010000053.1 GCA_027021145.1 Candidatus Shapirobacteria bacterium | reverse complement strand
GCTCTCGGATCGGAGGTTCCTCTAGTGGCGGCTTCAACTATTCTCTTTGCGAGATCCAAGCCCATATCCACATTATCCGGCGTATTGATTTCTATTGTTACTGTTGGTGGTTCTGGATTGCGAAACAAGTTGTATAATTCTTCTAAAACTCCTTGCATTCTTAAATCAAGCCAATCTTTTGGGATTGCTTCTCCGGAACCTCGCCGACCTGCCCCTTGATAGAGGTCATGGATAAGTTTTGAAGGAATTCTTGCGAAAGAAGCTCCCCCTATAACTAAACTATCGTAAATTTCTACAGTTCTTGTCACTGTTATTTAACTAGCCTTTTTATTTTGCTATTAAATGAAATGAATAAATGTCTTGAGCTGTCAAGGATGTTATTGGCGATTAATTTGTCAGAGATTAGCCTATATTATACCATATAATCAAATAGGTAGATGAATTGTCTTGAGTTGGCGATTAAAGACCCAGGGTTGATTTGATTTTTTTCATTCCTGCCAGGGTAATGGCGATGTGTTTTTCTAGAGGAAGGCCGAGTTCTTGGGCGCCTTGTTCGATTTCGGCCCGATTAACGCCGGCAGCAAAATGTTTGTCTTTCCACTTTTTAAGGATCGATTCTACCCGGACTTGATCGAGGTTGCGACCTTTAACCAGCGCGACAGCGACAATCAGTCCGGTCAGTTCATCCACAGCTCGGAGGACTCGGGCCATCAAAGTTTTGGCTTCTACTCCAAATTGAAAGCCGTGGGCAGCTACCGCATTAATTATTTCTGCCGGTGCTTGTTGCTCTTTGAGCCAAGTAATAATTACTTTTGGATGTTGTTCAGGATATTTTTCCCAATCAGCATCGTGAATTAGGCCGGCGATAGCCCATTTTTCTCGTTCGTGGGGGTCTTTAATTCCGAAGTGATCGGCGTAAGCTAGCATCGCCGCTTCGACTGCAAGGCAGTGCTTGATTAGGTTAGGGTTATCAATCATTTGATTAAGTTTTTGCCAGGCTTGATTGCGAGTGATCATGACTTTCTAATTATATAACACAATCTCGAAGGAGGGTGATTTTGCTTCTTGACAGACAGGTAATAGGGGTATATAGTACAGACATGGATCAAAAACAGAGTCGAAATAAACAGCGGCTAACTCAACAGGCATTGCGCCGACTTAGAATCATTAAAGGCCAAGTTGAGGGCCTAGCCCGATTAATTGAGGGCGATGAATATTGTATTGAAATCTTAAATCAGAGTTTGGCCATTCAGAATTCATTAAAAAGTTTAGATGCCCTGATTTTAGAGCGCCATTTAATCACTCATCTACCTAATCAATTTCGTCTAGAGCCAGAGCGGGCGGTAAGGGAATTATTAAAGGTTTTTCGGCGCGCTCATAAGGGAGGTTGAATGAGTCATTGTTGCGGCCAGAAGATGGCTGATCACCAGTTGGAGCAATTGAGGGCAGTTCAAAATTCGGTCTCGCACCATCATCATTCCGCGGGCGAGCATCAGGTTCATGGAGATTCGATGGCAAGCGAGTTTTGGCGCAAGTTTTGGTGGGCAACTGCCTTTTTAGTTCCCCTGTTTTTGCTTTCTAGTCCTTGGGGCAAGAGGGTTATTGTCAATTCGAGCTATCTAGAATTAATTAAGCTGGCTCTTTCCAGTGCCATTTTCTTTCTGGGTTTAGTTTTCTTCCGTCATGCCAAGCATGAGATTAAGGCAAGACAGTATGGCATGATGACTTTGGTCTCATTAGCCGTTGGGGCAGGTTATCTTTTCTCTTTAGCGGCAGCCTTTTTGCCCCAGTTAGAGGGGGAGTTCTATCTAGAAATTTCCTCATTGATTTGGGTTCTATTGTTTGGCCACTACTTAGAAGCTAGGTCAAGCTCAGCTGCTGGCAATGCCCTTCAAGAAGTTGCTAAGCTATTGCCCGCTGAAGCCCACTTAGTCCAAGGTGAGCAACTACTCGCTGTGAAAGTAGATCAACTTAAGCCGGGTGATTTAATTCGAGTAAAACCAGGTGAGAAAGTACCGGCTGATGGGATCATTATCGCCGGTGAGGCCCACCTAAACGAAGCAGTAATTACGGGCGAATCCAAGCCAGTAAGAAAGGGTAAAGGTGATCAAGTAATTGCTGGTTCTATTTGTCATGATGGCTCTTTGACCATCGAAATTCAACGAGTGGGAGAAAACTCTACCGTAGGTCAAATTAAGCAATTAATTGTTCAGGCCCAACAGACCAAGCCTCAGACCCAAGTTTTAGCTGATCGGGCTGCTCGTTGGTTGACTTTTATCGCCCTTTCTTTAGCGTTGTTAGCCA
>JALUUX010000052.1 GCA_027021145.1 Candidatus Shapirobacteria bacterium | reverse complement strand
AGAGAAAAACAGGGGCTCTCAATTGATCGGGTGGTGGCACAGACCAAGTTAACACCTGAATTTTTGAGGGCAATTGAGAGCGATGATTATGACCGTCTTCCCCGGGGACTTTACCCTCAGCTTTATATCCGCGAGTATGCTCGATTTCTTGGTCTTTCAGAAGAAAAAATGGTGGCCATTTTTCGCCGTGATTATCGGGGCCAGGAAGAAGAGCCCAGAAAGCGATTTTGGTTAAAACTGGCTCCTCAGCGGCGGTGGAGCCGGTTTTTAGGGGGAGGAGTAATTCTGATTATCTTTCTTGCCTATTTGCTTTATCAGTACCTTAATTTTGTTCGTCCTCCTCGGGTAGAAGTTAACTTGATTAAGCAGGAGAGAGGGGGATTTATCATCGAGGGGAAAACTGACCCTCGGGCTAGTCTTAAAATTGATGACCAGGTGGTTAGTTTGGATTCAGAGGGACGCTTTCATCACCGGCTTAATCGAGATCGGGGCAAGGTGAGAATCGAGGTGGAGTCACCAGCGGGGAGGAAGCGACTAATTGAGCGGGAATTAAAATAGCCAAAGAAGGGGACAGTTTTTCGGCCGACTGCGACAACAAATTTGGATACAAAAATGATGTCGCTGTCGGCAGGGAGAGTCTCTGGTTGACAGTGGGGTGGGGAGTTGTTAAGGTGTTATTAACTGATGGAGGCAGTAATTCAGTTGGTCCTAACTTTGAGTCTGGTTTCGCTTACCCTGATTTTTTTGATTGTTGGTTTTTGGGTGATTTTGGTTTTAAGGGAGGTAAAGCAGCTATTGGTTCAGTTGCGCGCCGCAGCGACTGATTTGAGCGAGACCACAGGTTTAGCTAAGGAAAAAATAAAAGAAGGTTTAAGTTTAGCCACTCTATTAACGGCCTTGAGCGCTCTTTGGTCCCAGCGGGAAAAATTAGAGGAAAAAATTTTTGGTGATCGGGAAAAATCGCCCCAAAAGGAGACTAAAATTGAGGTAAAAACCATTCCTCCAAAAACTGATCAGAAGGAAAAAACCGAGTCTGAGCCCAAGCGGCGCTTTTTCTTCCGCCGAAAAAGGTAATTGCCAAATTCGCTTCTGATGGTAAAATAAAGAACAATGGCTAGGCCAAAACCAACGGCTGATTGGCTAAGACAACAATATCGTCGTTTTTTCGAGGCTCGGGGTCATCATTGGTTGCCGTCAGCACCGTTAGTGCCTGAGGGCGACTCTTCCACTTTATTCATTTCGGCGGGAATGCATCCGTTAGTGCCTTATTTGTTGGGCGAACCTCATCCTTTGGGCAAGCGTTTGGCTGATTGTCAGAAGTGTTTGCGGACGGAAGATATTGAAGGGGTTGGTAATGAGCAGAAGCACACTTTTTTTGAAATGTTAGGTAATTGGTCGTTGGGAGATTACTTTAAGAAAGAGTCGATTGCTTGGAGTTGGGAGTTTTTGACTCAAGAATTGCAATTAGAACCGGAGCGCCTCTATGCCACCATTTTTGCGGGCAACGAAGATGCCCCTTATGATCAAGAGGCAGAAGAAGCCTGGTTGGCGGTAGGCTTGCCCAAAGAGCGAATCTTTGCTTTAGGCAAGGAGGAAAATTGGTGGGAGGCGGGGGAAACCGGTCCAGGGGGACCGGATAGTGAGATTTGGTATGATACTGGCCGGCCAGCTTGTGGTCCTGACTGTCGGCCTAGCTGTAAATGCGGTAAATGGGTGGAGATCTGGAATAATGTTTTTATGCAGTACAACCGATTAGCAGATGGCAGTTATCAGCCTCTAAAACAAAAGAATGTTGATACTGGCATGGGCTTGGAGCGAACCGTGGCTGTACTTCAGGGTCATTATGACAATTATCGGATTGATCTCCTTTGGCCTTTGGTAGAAGAGGTAATGACCCTTTCAGGACGAGAGTATGGCGAGAATGACGAGGTTACCCGGCAAATTAGAGTAGTAGTCGATCACCTTCGGGCGGCTACTTTTGTTTTGGCGGAGAAAATTAGTCCTAGTAATGTCCAGCATGGTTATGTTTTGCGGCGCTTAATTCGGCGAGCGGTTCGCTTTGGGCGATTGTTGGGAATTAAATCATTGTTTGCCGAGAAAATCGCTCAAAAAACTATCGAGCTTTATCGGGAAGTTTATCCCGAATTAACCCAGGAACGAGCCTTCATTCTCGATGAATTGGTTAAAGAAGAAGAGCGCTTTAATCAAGTTTTAGACCGAGGTTTGCGCTTACTAGAGAAAGAGTTGGGTCAGTTGGCCAGGGGAGCGACAGTGCCAGGCCAGTTGATTTTTGATCTCTATCAAAGCTACGGCTTCCCTCC
>JALUUX010000051.1 GCA_027021145.1 Candidatus Shapirobacteria bacterium | reverse complement strand
CAGTTACCTCTACCCAAGCGCGCCAATATTCGGCCGCATAAGGACTACCCGTATCAGTTGGTTCAGCAAAAAATTGCATCGCCACGGTACAAGTAGCGGTACAATCAGTCCCGGCACAGTTGCTCAAAACACAACTGGCGTCCTGATAACAATTATTGTCGTCTAGGGAACAATTTTCGGCTCCGGTTACCCCCGAGCGATAGATCTTTCCCTGGACGCTGTTAATCTCGCTATAACCATCGGGATCGGTTACTGTCGCCGTCCAGCTAACATCAGTGGTGGTGTTCTCGGTCAAATTAATGTTATTGCCATTATTCAAAACCACATTACTTACCGTCGGCGCTTGATTCATGGTGAATTGCTGAGTGGCCGACCAAGCTCCCTCGGCATCACTATTATCCCAAAACTTAATTCGCCAATAATAAGTCTGGCCATCGCTTAAAGTGAGGCCGTTATAAATAATATCCTGACAGCGACTGTTTTCATTACAACTAGTCATCGCTGTTTTGCCACTATCCCACATCTCGGCGCCATTAGTCCAATCATTATCACTGCCAACCTGAATTTGATAATAAAGGGCGGTGTCGCTGGTATCGGGATCATCAAAAATCGCCGAGAAAGCTGGAGTGTGGTCGGTTAAGCCCACCACTGGCGAAGGCTGGCCTGTTTGGGCCGTGTCATTATTACAATAAGGAGTCTGAGGAGCGCTGGGAGGATTATTGCTGGTCGCCACGACGACAAAAGTCTGATCATCACTACTAATTGTCCCCAAATATTGGATCAGAATAATATCCGGCCGAAGAGTGCTTTCCACCGGATAATCGCTATAACTGCCACTACTAAGACGGGCACGAAGCCAATAGAGAGTACGACCATCATTGACTCGAGCTTTAGTCCAGTTACTTGGCAAAGAGAAATAAAAATTGCCGCTACTAGTCAGATTATGGGCGCCACTGTCGGTGTCAGTCACGGTCAAACTGGTCCAGGTATCGCAAGCAGTTTCCTCATCGCTATTAGCACTACAATATTCCCAAGTCAAACTGGCATTTCCGGTTCCAGCGGTAGCCAGATCAAGATTGACCCCAGTAAACTGACTGGTGCTTCCCAGATAAAGATAATCACCACTGGCATCAAAGATTTGGTAGCTGGTTTGGTCAAAATCAAAATTATTACTGCTGTCGGCCAGATACTCATCGGCATCGGCCGTATCTCCGCCATCGGCTAGCTTAGTCCAAGTTCCCCCACTATCATAAACCCAAGCCTCACTAAAGGGCATTAAGTCTAAGTTATAATCGGTACCATCGGTCAAACTGTTTCCTTCTAGGGTAATTCCCGCTGGCTCAGTGGTTTTGCGCCAACTCCGCAACTTAAAACGGGGATAATAGCGAGTATAAGTGGCTCCATCTAAATCCCATTGGGCAAAATTGCTTGCCGTCGGATCACCAATAAGGAGATAGGCCCCCTCGGCCTCATTAAAGAAATCGCTCGGCGAACTGGTATTCTCTTCGCTGGCAAACCAACCGCTGGTACCACTGCCCAAGAGATCACTTAAATCATCGGGGTTGCGAAAATCAGCGCTTTGGCCTTGGAAAGTGGTCTGATTATTGCTATTAGAAAAAACCATTAGGATGCTATCTTGGTGGCTGGTATCAGTTACACTGGTAGCCTCAAAAGTTTGTCGCACTATGCTAAGCGCTTTTTTGTCAATCGGTCGAGCACTATACCAATTGAAATTGCTGTGCCAAACATATCCTAAATAAAAATCAGTAGCAGTATTATCGCGCAATTGATAATCATAAGTTGGCGTCTGACTTTGATTAGTAGACGCTAAATCAACCCAAGCGGCACCATCTAGTGACCGCTCATCATCATTAGAGCCTGGACGAGCAATATTAAAATCCCAATGAGCGAAATTAAAAGCATTGGTGCTGGCTCGAGACCAAGAAGAATAATAATTCAACTCCCCCTGCCCCCAAAAGGTTAAATCAATAGCCTGCTTCATTCCTGCAAAAGCAGCATTGGTTTCTTCACTGCCCCAATCATAGAAAAGTCGCACCCGAGCCCGGGTGGGATTGGCCTCCAATAATTGAAGTCGAAAATTGGTGGCCGAGAAATTATAAGTAAATTGAAAAGTGCCAGCAAAAAAGGACCAAGCATTGGTGGGAATATTAATTGAGGCCGGAACTGACCAATCCTGAGTATCACTGGCGGGCAAATTTAGTTGGCTAAAGGTTCCCCGAGCGTCGGTATCATTATTCAATCGAACTCCAAAGGCGCCGGTGTCGACATCGATATAATTGGTCCCTTGGGTAACACTGGTGGTCGCCGCCCAAACCTCAACCCACCAACCAATCAGCCAAACTAAGCCCACCAAAAGCAACCAAATTAATAGAAGATTAATCTTGCCCTTCATTATTATTTTCTTTACTAATTCTAGCAGAAACACTGACCAAAATCGCAGCCGATCGGCAGGAAAAATGGTCTCCTAATTGTGTTAAAATATCAACTATGAACAAGCGCTGGCGACCACAAGAAAAAGAGAAAGAGATCTATCAATTCTGGGAAAAAAACGGCTATTTTACTCCTAAAATTGATCCTGAGAAAAAACCTTTTACCATTCTCTTGCCCCCGCCTAACGCCAACGATCCGCTCCATATCGGTCATGCCATGTATGTTGTTGAAGATATCCTTTGTCGCTGGCACCGAATGCGGGGCGAACCCACTCTTTTCCTCCCCGGAACTGATCACGCAGGAATCGAAACCCAATATGTTTTCGAGAAAAAACTCCAGCAAAAAGGCCAATCGCGGTTTGACTTTGACCGCCAAACTCTTTACCAAATGATTCACGACTATGTTGAGCAATGCCGCGGTATTGCCACTGACCAAATGCGCCAGTTAGGCTTCTCTCTTGACTGGAGTCGAGAAAAATACACTCTCGATCCTGAGCTATTAAAGATCGTTTTTGTTACTTTTAAAAAACTTCATCAAGATGGCCTAGTTTACCGCGCCAATCGCATCGTTAACTATTGTCCTCATTGCGGCACTGCTTTTTCCGAGCTCGAGGTTAACCATATTGAGCGCCAGGATTTTCTCTATTATCTTGACTATGGCCCAATCCAAATCGCCACCACCCGACCAGAAACTATTTTTGCTGATGTTGCTGTGGCGGTTAATCCCAAAGATGACCGCTATCAAAATCTAGTCGGCCAACAAGCCACTATTCCTTTAGTTAATAAAAAGATACCCATCATTGCCGATGAGTTAGTGACAATCGATTTTGGCACGGGAGCGCTAAAAATTACTCCTGCTCACGACCAGACCGATTTCGAGATCGGCCAAAAACATCGCCTCCCCTCGCCCAGCGTTATTAGTCCTGAAGGCAAAATGATCAATGTCCCCAAAGCCTATCAGGGACTGACGGTGGCTCAAGCCCAAGAAGCAGTGGTAGCTGACCTAGAAAAAGCAGGTAAATTGGTTAAAAAAGAACCCATTACCCACTCCGTCGGAATCTGTTATCGCTGCAAAAATACCATTGAACCGCTACTCATGCCTCAATGGTTCATTAAAATTAAGCCTCTGGCTCAGAAGGCGATCCAAGCCGTAAAAACGGGCCGGGTTAAAATTGTTCCCAAGAGATTTGAAAAACTTTATTTCAATTGGATGAATCAAATTCGCGATTGGAATATTAGCCGCCAAATTGTTTGGGGGCCGCGAATTCCGGCTTGGTATTGCCTCGAATGCCATCCTCAAACTCGACTAGAGTTTATCGATGCCCAAGGCCATCAAGTTCAAGGGCGTTATCAAGAGCTCAAAAAAAACTATTCCTTTGAAGAAATCAAAGCTGGCTTACAAACTCTAACTGCTCCCACTGAGGCCCACTATTTCATTGAACCACCCAAGCAATGCCCCCGCTGCGGCAGCAATCGCCTTCTCCAAGAAACCGATACCTTTGATACCTGGTTTTCCTCGGGCCAATGGCCTTTTACCACTCTAGGTTACCCTGATTCTCCTGATTTTCGCTATTTTTATCCCACTTCAGTTCTAGACACAATGTGGGACATTCTCTTTTTCTGGGTCGCCCGAATGATTATGCTTGGCCTTTATGTTACCGGCGAAGTTCCTTTTCGTGTCGCTCATATGCACGCTCGCGTCGTTGACGAAAAGGGTAAGAAGATGAGCAAGAGCAAGGGCAATGTTATTAATCCGATTGATCTGGTGGAAAAATATGGCGCTGATGCTCTGCGTATGGCCCTGATTTACGGCGTGGCGCCAGCCAGTGATGTGGCTCTGGGCGAGAAAAAAGTAGAGGCAATGAGGAATTTTGCTAATAAGGTCTGGAATGCCGCTCGCTTTATTATTCTCAATCTCAAAAGTCAAAACGCAAAAGTCAAAACTACAGTTAAAAAGTTAAAACTTAAAAAGGAAGATCAAGAGATCTTGAAAGCACTCAGAAAAACGGTTAAGACAGTTAATCGGCAGTTGGAAAAATACCGGTTTGGGCAGGCGCTGGAAACAATTTATCAATTTTTCTGGCACCAGTTTTGTGATCAGTACCTTGAAGCGGTGAAAGGTCGCCGAGAAGAGGCTTTGCCTACCCTTTTGGAAGTTTTGATTACCAGCTTAAAACTACTCCATCCTTTTGCTCCTTTTGTCACTGAAGCGATTTATCAAGAATTAAAACAACACTTACCCCACTCACCTTGGCTTGAAGCTCCGGCCTTAATCATTGCCCCCTGGCCTCAAGCAAGAGGGGAACAAGACTAGAGCCAAATAGTAAGCTTAGAGGGCAGTGGACACCTTACCGACTCACTACAATTAGCTACAATTCCATCTTTGAAAACAAGATCTACTGAGCGCCCGCTTTTGCTACATCTCCCTCCCTTTATTCTATCAAACGGCACATCTTTCATCATTACGACACCCCCCTCTGTTATTTTTCCACCCGATATAACAACTTTTCCACCTCGGTTACATTCCACCACACATCTCACCCCATACTGCTCTTTGTCTCCCATTTAATCCTCCCTATTTCACTTGAACAATTAGAAAAATCTTGCCGTTATTATACCACATTCATCATAGCCAAAACCCTCTCGTGTTGACCTAACAAGTTATAATCATCTAATATTAGTTTTGACTAGAAAAAGAGAAGATGAGAAAAACAAATCAGAGTCATTTTTCCCTTAATGATCCCACTTTGGCACGGCTTTTGGCAGCGGAAGAAAAGCGCCAAGAAACCACTTTGACCCTAATCCCCTCTGAAAACCATCCTTTTCCTGGAGTTTATCAATTAATGGGTTCTCGTCTCAGCGACAAATATGCTGAGGGCTATCCCGGCCAACGCTATTATCAAGGCCAAAAATATATTGATCAAATCGAGCAATATGCCATTGATCAGGCCAAAAAGGCTTTTCAGGTCCCTTTTGCCAATGTTCAACCCCTTAGCGGCAGTCTTGCCAATCTCGCTGTTTACCAAGCCCTGCTTCCCTGGCCCCCAGCCGCTGACGACCGAGCCGATATTTTGGCTCTCAGCCTTAATGCTGGCGGCCATCTGAGTCATGGCCAAAAAGTTTCTCTTACTGGTCGGCTTTACCGGGTAGTGCGCTATCCCCTTAATCAAGCCGAGATCATTGATTATCAAGAGCTGGCCCAACTGGCTCGCCAACACCGACCCCGATTGATCATTGCCGGCATCACCGCTTACCCACGGCGCTTAGATTGGGCTAAATTTGCCCAGATCAGTGACGAAGTCGGCGCTTATCTCTTGGCGGACATTGCCCATATTGCTGGTTTGATTGTCGGAGGCGCTTACCCCTCACCCACTCCTTGGGTGGATCTGATTACCACCACCACCCAAAAAACTCTTCGAGGTCCACGAGGAGCAATAATTATGGTTACCGAAAAGGGGTTAAAGAAAGATCCTGATCTAGGACAAAAAATTAATCGGGCTGTTTTTCCCGGCCTCCAAGGAGGACCATCGATGCACACCATTGCCGCCATCGGCTATACCCTAGCCCAAACCCAAACCGTCCAATTTCAGCGCTGGGCCCAACAAGTGGTTAAAAATGCCCAGGCTTTAGCTCAAGTTTTAACCCAAGCTGGCCTTCGGCTCGTTAGCGGAGGGACAGAGAGCCATCTTCTTCTTCTTGATCTTCGGCCCCAAAAGTTAGACGGCAAAACCGTGGCCGAGGCGCTAGAAACCATTGGTCTAATTACTAACGCCAACACTATTCCCCATGATCCCAATCCCCCTCGGCGGCCCTCGGGCTTGCGCCTGGGCACGCCGGCAGCCACTAGTCGAGGAATGAAAGAGGCGGAAATGAACCAAATCGGCCAGTGGATTAGCCAAGTTATTCGCGCCCTGGAGAAAGACCAATTCTCTCCCAACCTCCAAAAAAACCTGCGCCGGGCCGTTCGCCGTCTAACTCAACGCTTTCCCCTGCCCAATAACCGACTCAAGCGCCCAACTATTTGATCTTCAGGGTCTCTTGGCTCCATAGCGCATCGCAACGACCCCGTCTCAAAAACAAAGCTCCCTGTGTTACTCAATGTTACCCTACTAAAATTATGACGACATTGTCCTCCTCTGTGGTAAGGACCTGGACATTGAAAACAGGTTTTTGCCCCCCTTCTTCCTTGCCCTCTTTCTCTTTCACCATCATTGTAGGCCTCACAAAAGCCATACACGGAATTAGCTCTTATTTGCGCCAATCCTAACCAAAAATCCCTATTCCTCCCGCCTTCGGTGCCTTTAGGGAGAGGCCCACCAATCATAGTCACTTCTAAATCGCCAACAAAGTCTTCACTCATTACTCCAGCCTCTAGCTTAACTTACTGACATTGAACTAACCTCCTAGACCGAATGGACAAATGAAGTTCCAAGGTTTCCGATTTGACTTTTACTAGAAGTCGATAGCCCGGTTCCACTGATTGAGTGTAAACTTTGCCCGGCTTAGGACAACCTAGCGCTCCAGTGGGCCAATCAACTCGCTCTTTCTTAACAATCTCAAACTCGGCCGGATATTGATTTTGAGCCAAAAACTCCTTCACTAAACGCTCGATTTCGGCTCTAGACAGAGAGATTTCAGACAATGAGAGACTCGGTCGAGGACCCAATTCTCGTTCAGTTCTTTTGGATGCAGACTGTCGCTTTTTAATCCCAATCAATCCTAAAACCACTCCCCCCAAAACTAAGCCCACTAGCCCCAGCCAGCGCCAATTAGAAATCTTCATCGTATTTCTCTGACAAGGTCATCAATAAAATGACAATGTCTCGCGAATTATTGACCCCATTAAGATCAACATCACCCTCAGGATTGTTCTGGCCTAGGGATTTCTTTACTAAAGAAAGATCAACTGAATTGACCACCCCATCGCCATTAACATCCCCCATTTCTACCGGATAATCGGCCTCTTTAATTACCACCTCATCTCGCCCACCCAAACTCAAACTTCCCCCAGCTGAGCAAGGGGTTTTTTGCCAATTCATACAGTATTTCTTTTGTAGCCCTCCTTGAACTTTAAGCAGAAGGAAATAATCGTCTGCTGGCTCAATTTGGCCCAGATTAACCACTACCGTTAAATTACCCTCTTGATCTAATTGTCCCTGAAGATTGGTATATTCCTTAACAATTTGGCTTCCTCGACCCAATTTAACTGAGACGGGAATTTGGCTCCTCTGGGGGCGAGTGACACCCTTGATTTTAGTCAAAATCTTTAATCGAGGTCCTGACCCCTCTCCTGTGGCAGCTTTTATCCGAATTCGAGTGCCTTGATCTCCTTCGATTTTAAACGATACGTCCGGCTGACTTTCCTCAAGTTGAGGATTGAACCCTACCAGCTCAACCCGCTTCAAACTAATCGCTGCTTCGCCCGTTCCAATTGCTTCAAATCCCAAAATCGCTAATAACTGGGGGCCGGTCATTAAATTTTCCGTTCTCAATTTTGCCACCTTAACCAATTGAATCTGGCCTGACTGATCCTCCCTAATAATAATTGTTTCAGTAAAAGGCATATTGGCCACCCGAACTATTTTCTCTCCTAAGAATTTTAATTTTTCAGGGTCGTAATTCAGGACCAAGCGAAAACCTGACACCTTCTTGTCCCCACTATTAACAAAAAGGCTTAAATTAAAACGATCATTTTGACTCACTTCTTCTTTATCAGGCCGAAACATCATGGTGGCCGTGGTGAAATAAGCTCCCTTTCTCACTTCTAAGCGGCGTTTCAGATAAAAGCCCGCCCCCAAAGCAAAAAAGGTCAAAAACAATAAAACCAAGAGTGATCTTTTTTTAGAGTCCATAACGACGCCACAACTCAAAATCAGATAAATCTACCTGGCCGTTACAATCAAAGTCGGCTAATTGATTAAGCTCGGCCCATTGATAAACTGACTTATCAAACTGATCCAACCAAATCCAATAATCTCTTTGATCCACCTGACCGTCGCAATTGGCATCGCCGCGAACAAAGGTGGGTCGAGAACAAAAGGAACGACATTGACCTAAGAAAGCTGGTGTTGGAGTAGGGCTAGGGATGGCCGTAGCTGTTGGTTTTGAGGTGGCTGTGGGTGCTTTTGTCCCGGCAGCCGGCGCAGAAGTCGGTGTGGGACTCGGTGTTGAGGTTGGCGTGGGAGTAGCTGTAGTGCCCGAATTTGGAGGCGTGCCGGTGGTAGTAGCTAAAACTCGCTGAAGGGCCTGATAAGCATTAATGCGGCCATAGCGCCAATAATTGCCTGTTTGAGGAATAGCTTCGGCCGAATCAAAGAGAATTTGACGCACTTGGGCATTGGTAAGGGAGGGGTCAAGAGACCAAATCAAACTCGCCAGACCAGCCACTAAGGGCGCCGCCTGAGAAGTACCCTGAAAAGAATAATAATCATTCCTGGCATAATTATTCATGCTGGTAGGGGCTATAGTAGACAAAATTCCTCGCACCAAAGCACAGTCTAAATAACGAGTTAATTTTTCTTTAATTTGATTACAACGATCGGACTCAACTCGACCTTGGTCGCAATTGTTCTCCCAATAATTAACATCTTCCTCAGTCAATCCCGTCATCTCAAGACATCGCTCCTGATCGCCCCCTGGCGCCGCTAGATCAACCCAATCGCCATACTGAGAAAAAGGACTCTTGCTTCCTTCAGGCGCTAAAGCAGCCACTGAAATTACACTATTAAAGGCAGCGGGATAGGACTTGTTGTTGACCCCAAAACAGGCTTTGTTATCGGGTTCACTCCCAGTGTTACCCGCTGAAGAAACTGAGAGAATCCCTGCCTGCCACATTTTGTCGAACATTTCCCGTTGCCACGCAAGAAACTCCTCAAGTTGTTGTTTCTCCGCTTGGGTCCAATTTGGATTATCAAAACAGCTTCCCAAGCTGTAATTGACGACTACATTTTTCTTTTGACGATAGTTCTCTAGAATATACTCCAAAGCACTCGGAATACCAGACGCCTCTCCTAAAGCATCGAAAACTCTAATAGAAACCAAGCGAAACTTATTTTGTAAATTTAACGACGCCACTCCCTTCTGGTTATTGGTTAAAGCGGCAGCTATTCCGGCAACATGAGTGCCATGAGGATCAAAGATCAGATCACTAGTCTCAGGCTGACAACCACTCCGAGAACAATAAATCCGCTCAGTCACTAGCCCGGCCAAATCTTCATGATCAGCCCAAATGCCAGTATCGACAATGATTATCGTCACCGGAGCAAAAGTCAAATTTCGACCAGCCAAAAGATTTAATGCCTCTTCGAGGCTAATCTGAGGCAAAGACCACTGGAATTCAAGATACTTATCATCAAGCTTGTCTTTTAAAGCTAGAGGATAAACATAAGTAACGGCTTCTGGCAAAGCATACCTTACCGCTTGATGGTCGGCCAATTGTTCCATTATTTGGCGCAAATTGGTAGGTTCAACCCGCCAAACTTCTTGATAGCGGTCCTCACCCACCCCAATTCGAAAAGCTGAGCTATAAGGAACCACCTGACCTTTTGAAGTCCTCTCCTTAAATTTGACCAGCAAATAGCTTTCTTGACGGCGACTGGCACTGGCAGATCGGCGAGATTGAAACTGGCGCAAGAGATAAGAGGCCTGAGATAAAGAGGGCTGGGGTTTAGTTTGGGCCCAAACCGTTGTTGGTCCTAATAACCAACAAATAATTGCTAAACCTAACCACTTTCTCATGATTCGCTTTCCATCATAACAATTTTTTTAAGCCAATTTCAAGTCCGGTTTTTCAGCGGAAAGGCTGGCGCTGGCGGTCCCAGAATCGGCCGCGGCGACAAAGCAGCTGCTCAGCCTGAGCGGGATTTTTCATCAAGGCCTCAACCACAATCTCCAAAAAAATCGTATTTTGCGAGCCTTTGACCAAAATCAGCTCTCGCCCTTTGATTCGGCGGCGGAGAAAGCGGGCAGCTGCGCCGGCGGTCGAGAACCAGTGAAGCCGCTCTCGGGCAAATCCTGCCTTTAGAGCCGTCGGCCAAAAATAGCGCTTCATTTCTGG
>JALUUX010000050.1 GCA_027021145.1 Candidatus Shapirobacteria bacterium | reverse complement strand
GCTTCATTTGAAGAAACAACTAATGTTCTGGCGGCGGCAGCAATTGGTGAGCGTCCCCAAGTTGATCCTCTGCGAGGATTAAAGGAAAATGTAATTATTGGTCGTCTGATTCCGACGGGTCCGCGGAGGGAAGATAATCTTCCAGCAGAGTCCACGCAACCAGCGTCGCCGGAATAGAAAGCAAAAGTCCCCCGAAGCCAAAAAATTTTCCTCCCAGCGTGAGAACAGTGATAATAATGAGGGGATCTAGTCCAACGGAGCGGTGCATGACCTTGGGAACAATTAAAGTGTTTTCTACTTGTTGGATCAGAAAATAAAGAACAAGAACACTAAGAGCTTTCCAAGGGGAAAGGGCAAGGGCTACGATTAAAGAAGGAAGCATTGCTACCACCGGACCGATCATCGGAATTACTTCCAAGAGGCCGGCCAAAACACCTAGAGGTAGGGCAAAAGGAATTTGCAAGATTGATAACCCCACTCCAGTTAAAGAGCCAACAATAATCATTAAAATAATTTGGCCGTGGACCCAGTAGCCGAGGCGTTCTTTAAGTTCTTTTATTTTGCCGCGAAACCAGGGTCTTTTTTCAGGGCTGACAAGTCTTTCGAGTCCTTTTATTAGGTGCGGTAGTTCAATTAGTAGATAAAGAAGAACAACAAGGAAAGTTCCCAATGAGACTAGACCCGAGAAAACACTTTGCCCAACTCGGATTAAGCCTCCCGAGGTATTAACCAGACTTTGGGAAATTTGGGCGGTAAATTGTTGCAAAAAAGTATCTAGCTGCTGATTAAGACCTTGACCACTCCAGAAGAGGATTGTTTCGAGTGATTTTTCGAGTAATAAAGGTAAATCTTTAATTAGTTCTTGGGCTTGATTAAGCACTAGAGGGACCATAACCGCAATGAGGCCGGTAAAAATAAGAAGGATGCCTAAAACAACGAGAGTGGCGGCTATTCCCCGCGGAAGGTGGGGGTGGGTAAAACGGCTGACTAGAGGATCGAGGGCCAAGGCAATGACTGTAGCGCCAAAGAGAAGAATTAGATAGTCACGGGTATTGATGATTAACCAGAGCAGGATGATAAGGGCCAAAAGGCGGAAAAAAATTTGTGTGGCAATTTTTACGGGATCATTCACATTAATATGATAACAATAATTAAAGAAGGAAAGCAATTAGGGAGAAGGATTTCTTTTTTTCCAATAGTGGTGAAGCTTAAAAAAGCAGTAGCGGAGAAAAACTGTCCAAGCGATGCCGAGTAAAGTCCCGGCTAAAAGATCCGCGGGATAGTGTTTACCGAGATAAAGGCGGGAATAGGTAATTAATAAAGCCAGAAGATAGAACCAATATCTTTTAGCAGGCCAGTCGCGGGCTAAAAACCAGGCCATCGCCCAAGAGCTTGCCGCGTGACCGGAAGGGAATGAAAATTCATCACCAGAAAGAGACGGATTATAACCGGTTAAAGGACGAGGACGCTGAAAGAATGGTTTTAAGATCAGAATAACCAAAATAGAGAGCGAAGCAAGAGTGCTGATGAATTCGAACCATTTTCCCCAGTTCTTCTTTTTGAGGTAGTAAAAAGTGCCGAGAATAATCCAGATAAATCCCCCGTCACCGATTAAGGAGAAAAGATAGAAGAATGCTTTGATAAAGAAAAAAGAAGGGAATTGATAGAGGGAGTTGAAAATTTGTTGATCCAATTGGCTCCACATTAACGAGAAATTTCTTTTTCTTCGAGGTAGCGTCGGAGATCGAGGGCGGCTTTGCAGCCTTCAGCAGCGGCGGTTACTGCTTGGCGGTAGCGAGAGTCAGTAGCATCACCGGCAATAAAAATTCCTTCTTGCGAAGAAGCGGTCCCGGCAAAAGTTTTGAGATAGCCGCGTTCATCAGTG
>JALUUX010000049.1 GCA_027021145.1 Candidatus Shapirobacteria bacterium | reverse complement strand
AAGAAGGACTCATCTTTGAACCGGCCCAGGCTTTGATTGGCGGAATAAACGGAGATGAACTTTTACAACGCTTTCAAAAACAAGCCCCTTCTTACCTCCGCCAAGGAGGACAAATTATCTACGAAAAACGAGGCGGGAAAGTGGAATGTCTTACTAAAGAAAATGCAACCGCGCGTGTTCGGCAGACAAAATCGCTTTAATTTGAGCCACTGTTGCCTCGAGTTTCCCCTCTTCATTAAAAACCAGATAATCAAAATATTCCAAATATTCAGTTTCTTTGGCCGCTAATTCTAGCTTATCCCGAATAACAGCCGGATTTTCGCCCCGTTTTTCTAGCCGTCGGCGCATCACTTTTGGGGAAGAAACAGTCAGAAAAACCAAAATCGGATGGGGAAATTTCTTTTTTACCGACAAAGCACCGCGGACATCAATACGCAAAAGAACATCTTTTCCCTTTTGGAGCAAATTTTCAACCTCAATCGCCGGAGTCCCGTAGAAATTACCCAAATATTCTTCCCACTCCAAGAAAAATCCTTCATCAATTCTCTTTTCAAATTCTTCTCGCGTAAGAAAATAATAATCAAGACCCTCTTTTTCCCCCGCTCGCGGAGGACGAGTCGTGCAGGTCACCACCCGTTCCACAGCACCATTTTGGGTCAATAATTGAGCCACACTGTCTTTTCCTACTCCCGCCGAAGGTCCAGAAAGGACAAGCAATAACCCTTCTTGCTGGCGGAGCTGAATTTTTTGCAGCAAATCTTGTTGAGACTCAAAACTTTTTAATTCCACTTTACTTATTTACGAAATAAACAAGAAACAATAGAATATTATTATGCCAAGAAAAAAACAACCCCGCAAGAACAAAATCCCTATCGTCGTCGATTATCACCCTCTCCGCCTCGACTTAACCATAACTGATCTTAGCCATTTTAATCACGATGATTTTAATTCCCAAATCTGCCTTCAATTACAAGGAGAGGCGGCGGAAATAGATGAAAGTTATCCCCTACCCCTTTTGATGAAAGCCACTCACCTTATCCATCAAATCTCTCCTGAATTGATTTTACGGCTTATCAATGGGAAACGAGTTCTAATTTATGAACATCAGGTAGTTCCGGTCATTCGCCCCCAAGATATTGACCTACGCTTTATTCGCTGGCAAAGAAAAAAAGATATGCTTCGGACTAAACCCCGTCTTAATCAACTCGTAATTAACCTCGAAGAGAGCTGGAGGCAGAAAAAACAAACAACTTCTGAACAGGAAGATGCTTTAGAGGTAATTGATCAAACACTAGGAGCTATAATCAATTTTGTCCAACCTAATAACCAAACTATTCTCGTTGGACAAAGGCCAACTTTGCTTTTTCTTCTTATGCAACATTTTCTTTATGGATTGAGCAATGAAGTTTGGTTACAACAGAATAATGGTCAACAAATCTTAATTTACCAGTAATGATGTCAAACCCTCACCGTTTAAGACAACGAGAACTTCCTTCAGAAGAAGCTACTAAACCTAAAGCAGAACAACTTTTGCCCGTTGAACAATGTGCACAGGAAATAAAAGAGTTGGTTCAACAAAATCCTACTGCAATCATCGTTGCCGAAACTGGGGCCGGCAAGACAACGCAAATTCCAAGATTAGTTCAAGAAGCTCTTCCTCGGGGCAGTAAAATTGCTATCATTCAACCGCGTCGAGTTGCTGCTCGTTCCGTGGCCACTTATGTCGCTCGACAACGAGGGTCAAGAATTGGAGGTGAAACTGGTTACTGGGTCCGATTCGATCGCAAAATAACTGAAAGGACCAGGCTTGCTTTTATGACCACTGGGATTATCCTTAACCTAATCCAAAGAGATCCTTTATTGTCCGAATACCAAGCAATTATTGTTGATGAAGCCCATGAACGTTCTTTAGAAATAGACTTAATCCTCGGTTTACTAAAGCATATCCAAGCTCGACGCCAAGAAGAAGGTCTTACAGAATTAAAGGTTATTGTTACTTCGGCAACCCTAGAAAAAGAAAAATTTGCCCAATACTTTGAAGGCGCTCCCTTGTTAGAAATACCGGGGCGAGAATTCCCAGTAGAAACTATTTATGAAGAAGATGATGTTGATAATTATATAAAAAGAGCAGTGGAAATAGTGGCCTCATTAATTGCTAGGGAAGGGGAAGAAAAGGGAGACATCCTTATTTTTATGCCCGGCGTACCTGAAATAAGAGAAACAATGACCCGCCTTCAACGGACTTTGGGTGAAAAGATTATTGTTCTCCCCTTGCACGGACGATTAAGTGCTACCGCTCAAGATCGGGTTTTTCGAGCAACATCCAGACGAAAGGTAATAGTAGCAACAAACATCG
>JALUUX010000048.1 GCA_027021145.1 Candidatus Shapirobacteria bacterium | reverse complement strand
GAGGATACCACCAAAGATAATAAAGATTGAGCCAATGAATCAGAGATAGAGACAAATACAAGCGCCAATTTAATTTACCAAGAGCGACCAAAATCACTAATGGAGCAAAAATAGGATAAAGATAGCGTTCGTGCATATTGGTCAAAAAAAGAAAAGCAGCGAAAGAGATCAAGATGATATTGAATAGGGAGTTTTGAACGATGAATTTGGAATGCTGGAATTTTCTAACAGTAAAAAAGGTAATCAAAAAACCTAAAAAGACAAAAATTATTCTTCCTGCCAATTTGGCTGGCAAAACAAGAAAGATCTCATCTTCTTTTAGACCAAGATCAAGACCATAGATCAGAGTCCAAAAATTAAAAGCATTACCAGAAAGCATATTACCCTGGCGAGCCAAAACTCTATTGGCATAAAGATACCAAAGCCAAGAAACCGGATTTCTATCTCCAGAAAAAGGGAGAGAGGCAAGGACAACAAACAAAAAACTAAGAATCATGGGAAAAACAACTCTCCTAAAATCTCCTCTTAAAAAGATCATTAAGAAAAAGATTGGCGCCCAGATAATTAACGAGAGTTTGAAATACAAACTCAGGATAAAACTAAAAATTCCCCAAAAATACCTTTTTTTATAAGTCAACCATAAACCCAAAAGAGCCAAAAAATTAATCAAAGAATCTGTTTGTCCCCAAATGGTCGAGTTATAAATCAAAGCGGGATTAAAAAGAAAAAGACTGGCTCCCAATAACGCCTTTTTTTCATTCTTGGTTAAATCTCTAACTAACCAATAAATTAGCCCACCGATTCCTAAATCAGCCAAAACAAACAGCAGTTTTAAAAGAACGATGTGAAACTTTGACTCCAAAAAGGGGAAAATAAAAGAAGGAAAGATCGGAATTTTAAGATTTAACCACCACAAAAAGGAAAACAATCCTTGATATAGTTTGGCAATCATCGCAAAGAGATAAATTGTCCCTGCCGGTTGATTGGGCCAGGAAACACCCCAAACGGATTCTTCATAAAACCGAGCCGGACCATACTGCCAAAACCGCTTACCCCAATCAACATGATTAAGAATATCGGGATGATAACCAGAAATAAAAATCAAAATTAAACGAAAAGTCAAGGCAAGTAAAAGCAGTTTTTTAAGCGATTCCAGCCAATTTTTTATACTCATCAAGAATTAATTCTGCTAAAACTAACCGCTCTTTTTTATTTTGAGCTTTCTTAATTCTATTCTTCAAGTCAACTAAAGACTGCCTTGGCTGAAAATCAAGCTGAGTCAAAACCTTTAACGCTCGGGCCAGCATTGTCTCTGCCAGCCCCTTCTCCTTTCCACTTCTAGCCAGAAAGAGCGCGGCACGATAAATATTTCCGATAGCATCATCTAAAATTAGTTTCTGACGATTTCTTCTCATTCCTTTCGCCCTTTTAATAAATACTCTTCGACCATCTCGATAAATTTCTGTCTGATATTGGGCTCTAGAATCTCCATGCTGTTATTTCCCAATCTTGGTCTTAAGTTAAAAACAGCACTAGTATCAATTTGTTTAGTCTGCCAATTAATCCCTCCTCCCCAAAGGTTTTCAGTGACACTACCCTCTTTTTCTAATAGCGCTGCCCCATCAGCATGAAGCTCACAACCAACAACAATCACCTTTTTGACAATATCAACCGTTACCTTTACATATCGACCATATCGTCGCCTTAAAAGAGCAATTTGTTTCTTTGTTAACGGCTTTGTAATTTTTTCCATATTTGAGAAAGTCGTATTATCGCTGTAATCAACCAATAACGCCAGGCACCATAATAAATTTTACTACTTTTAATCAGCCATCGGTTAGGTTGATTGCCCATTTTCTTGCCGCTGGCACCGTGAAGGTGAATAATTTTAGCCTCAGGCAAGTAATAAACTTTGTAGCCTGATCGCCAGACCCGGCGACAATAATCTAAATCTTCAAAATACATGAAGTAGCGCTCATCAAGAAGGCCAACTTTTTCGATTACTTTTCGCGGAATTAAGAAGGCAGCACCAACAACAGCATCAACCACTACCGGACGATTTGAGCTGGGAGCATATTTTGAAAAAGCTCCCTGCTGGCCCAACCAAAATTCTTTAACAGCTCCCCAAATTGAAGGAAAGTGATAGCAAGATGGCTGGATCGTTTTATCAGAATTTAATAATTTGGGTGCAATCACCCCCGCATCAGGACGACTCTGGGCAAATTCCACCAACTTCTCTAGCGACCCCGGAAGAACAATAGTATCACTGTTTAATAGTAAAATATACTCCCCTTGAGCTGCCTTGATGCCCTGATTATTAGCCTTAGCGAATCCAAGATTCTTTTTGTTTTCAATTAACTTTATTGATATTTTTCTATTATTTATTAACGAGTTAGTTATTAACGAGTTTTTTTTCTTTTTCTTTTTCTTTTTT
>JALUUX010000047.1 GCA_027021145.1 Candidatus Shapirobacteria bacterium | reverse complement strand
TCTACCGACAACTTTTGCTTATCGCCCAACAAACTGGTCCCGGCTCTCAGGAAAGAAAAATTAAGCTTTTAGCCCAACTAATCAATCAACTTGACCCATTGACCAACAAATATGTTGTTAGAATCCCAATTGGCAAGCTCAGGCTGGGTTTTTCTGATATTACTATTCTTGATGCTCTTTCTTGGATGAAAACTAAAGACAAAAGCCTTCGACCCATACTCGAACAAGCTTACAATATCAGTGCTGATATTGGACTAGTAGCCAAAACTTTCAAAAGGGGTGGCCTCAAAGCGATTCAAAAAATTAAGCCTCAAGTAGGAATTCCTATTCGTCCCGCTCTAACTGAGCGTTTACCCACAGCAGAAAAAATTATCGAAAAGATGGGCCAGCCCGCAGTTGAGCCTAAATACGACGGTTTCCGAGTTCAGATTCACCTTGATCGCCGACGAACCTTTGAAGAGACCCAAAACGCTCTTTTTGATCCTCGAGGTAGCTTTGTGCGCATTTTTTCACGCCGCCTGGAAAATATTACGGCCATGTTCCCAGAGATTGTTGCCGCCGTTCAGAAATTACCCCTAGAATCGGCTATTTTTGACGGAGAAGCCATTGGTATTGATCCCAAAACAGGTCATTTTCTCCCTTTTCAGGAAACAGCCCAAAGAAAACGCAAATACCAAATTGCCCAAGCGGCTCAAAAAATCCCCTTGCGGGTCTACCTTTTTGATTTGCTTTATCTCAACAATCGATCACTCCTTGATCAGCCCCTTCGGGCTCGACGGCAACAGCTAGAAGTTTGCCTCCAAAAAGCTGGGACCACCCTCCAACTAACTCCCCAAAAAATTGTCTCTCAGGCTGAAGAGCTAGACCAATTATTTCATCATTGGGTCAACCAAGGCCTTGAAGGCGTGGTCTGCAAGAAGACCAACTCTTCCTATCGAGCAGGAAAACGAGAATTTGTCTGGGTTAAATATAAACGAGCCATGAAATCTCAACTAGCTGATACGGTTGACTGCTTAGTAATGGGTTATTATCGAGGGAGAGGAAAGCGATCCAGTTTTGGCATTGGCGCCTTTTTGGTGGGCATCTGGAATCCTAAAAAAGAAACCTTTGTTACCATTGCTAAAATTGGCACCGGGCTAACTGATAATCAATGGCGAGAGATTCGACAAAAGGTGGATCTAATCAGAGTAGCGGAAAAACCAAAAGAGTATCAAGTACCTAAAGAGTTAGCTCCTGATGTCTGGGCCAATCCAGAAATAGTAGTCGAGATTGAAGCCGATGAAATCACTAAATCCCCAATCCATACTAGCCAATTTGCTCTTCGTTTTCCTAGAATGAAACGCTTTCGGGCCAAAAAACCCACTGATATCACTAGCTTGCTAGAAATAAAGGAGTTATTTAAAATGCAACCAAGATAAATTCCAAATTCGAATTGAATTTTGCTAATTGGAATTTGGGATTTATTTAGAATTTAGATATTAGGATTTAGAAATTAAATCATAAATCTATGTTAATTCAGATTTTTTTACTCGTCATTTTTGCCATTATTCTGGCTCTATCAACTAGCCTAGTCCTCAGGGCAATGAAGCAATTGGCCCGACTTACCGGTCTCCAGCACTATGCTTTGGCCAACCTTCTCTTGGCGATGGGCACTTCCTTTCCCGAACTCTTAGTAGCTGTCCAATCGGCTCTTGCCAAAGAACCCAGCCTCTCGTTAGGAAATGTGCTTGGTAGCAATATTGCCGATCTATCAGTTGTTATCGGCGGCGCCAGCCTCATCGGCGGTAATTTAGCGATCAACCGCCGAATAATTACCAATGATATTTACTATACTTTCCTTATTGCGGCTGCGCCCCTGTTGCTTCTTATCGACGGTCAATTAAGCCGTTTTGACAGCCTCATCCTTCTCTCTCTTTTTTTTCTTTGGCAGATCCTTTCTTTCCAACAAAAGAAGCAACCACGCGTGATAGGACTCTTTGAAAAAATTAGCCAAAAAATTAAACACCAAAAAAGACGCTTGTCTTGGTCATTAGTCGAGTTCCTTGTGGGCCTTATTGGCCTTTTGTTCGCCGCTCATCAATTAGTAGCGATCGCCCATAATTTGGCCCTTAGCTTTCAAATTTCCCCTTTAATTGTGGGTATTTTCATCATTGGCCTAGGCAGCTCGCTGCCAGAATTAGCGGTTGAGGCCCGAGCTATTAATAAAAAAGAGGCTGCCGTCGCCCTGGGCGATCTCTTGGGTTCGGTTATCATCAACTCTTCCTTGATTCTGGGGATAACTGGCCTCATTGAGCCTATCAGGCTAACCCAACCCCGACTTTATTTTTTCACCACCATTTTCTTCTTATTAGTTTTCTCTCTTTTCTATTTTTTCATTCGCACCAAATCCAAACTAGAGCGATGGGAAGGGGCGATTCTGTTAATGCTCTACTTTATTTTAGTGGCAATTGAATTGACCTAAATGACTAATGACAAATTTCTAATTTCTAATTCGAAATTCAATGCCTCATTACTTATTAGTCAATAGTCATTAGAAATTAGTCATTGTGAAAATAATTGCCGATCTCCACTTCCATTCTAAGTATTCCCGCGCTGTTAGCCCCCAAATGGAGCTAACCAATCTCGCCGAATGGGGGAGAAAAAAAGGAATCGACCTTTTAACCACCGCTGATTTCACTCATCCTCTTTGGTTTCAAGAACTCAAAACTCAACTCAAAGAAGTTCGGCCGGGAGTTTATCAATTAAAAGATCAAGCCCATTCGCCATTCTTCATTCTCACCACCGAACTCTCACTTATCTTTGGTCAAAATCGAATCCATCTCCTAGTTTTAGCTCCTAGCCTGGAAGTGGCGGAAAAGATCAACCAAAAATTGACCAGCCGAGGTTTTAATCTTCTCTCCGATGGTCGACCCATTCTCGGCCTTGCCGCTTCGGAACTTGTTCCCTTATTAAAAGAAATTGACCCTAAAATTATTTTTATTCCCGCCCATGTCTGGACACCTTGGTTTTCCCTTTACGGTTCTCGCTCGGGCTTTAATTCAATTAAAGAATGCTTTGGTGCTTATGCCGACGAAATTAAAGCCATTGAAACGGGTCTCTCTAGCGATCCCTTGATGAATTGGCAAATCAAAGAGCTTGATTCTCGAGTTATCGTTAGTTTTTCTGACGCTCACGGGCCCCTCAATCTGGGCCGGGAAGTTACTATCTTTGAGCTTCCAGAGAACTTTTCCTATGATGAAATTATTGCTGCTCTCCAGACTCCTTACCCTCAAGCTCAAACCCAATTTCTCCCTCATATCGCTAGTACGATCGAATTCTACCCAGAAGAGGGTAAATATCACTATACCGGACATCGTAAGTGTGGTGTTCGGCATTCTCCGGAAGATTCAGAGAAACTGGGGACCACTTGTCCTGTCTGCGGCAAACCTCTAACAGTTGGGGTTATGCATCGAGTTAAAACTCTTTCTCGACCAGAAAAAATTACCCCCGAAATTAAATTTACTAATGGCCTCCGCCTTTTTTATCACCCCCAAAACCAACATCATCCTTATATTACCTTGGTTCCTCTTCAAGAAATTATTGCCGAAGCAGAGGGAGTCAGCAAGCAAAGTAAAAGAGTTCAAGAAAAATATCTTCTAGCCATTGATCGCTTAGGAGGGGAGTTTAATATTTTACTTAAAACTCCGCTGGAAAAAATTGCCCAGGTTTTAGGAGAAAGAATCACTGATGGCATTGACAAAAATCGTCGGGGTGAGATCATTATCGAGCCTGGTTATGACGGTGTCTATGGCAAAGTCCAAATCTGGCCCAAAAAGAGTGGGGGAGGGGAGAAAAAAGAACAAATGAGTCTATTTTAAAAATTTGGTCATTTGGTCATTTGTCATTTGCCATTTGCTGTTTTAAAAATGATAAATGATAAATGGCCAAATGATAAAATACTAAGGAGGGGCCGTTAGCTCAGTTGGTAGAGCGCCTCGTTCGCATCGAGGAGGTCAGCGGTTCGAATCCGCTACGGTCCACCAATGGTTCAGAAAACTCTTTGGAGTTTCCTGCGAACAAACCCCTCCAAAATTTCACACCAAGTTTGACAACTAGTTTAAAATCTGCTTTAATCCAACTAAAATGATCAAAAAACAGCTTACAAAAAATCAGTTACTAAAATTAAGTGATCAGTGGGTCCTTATTACCAAAAGGCGAAAAATCTTGGCTGCGGCTCCAAGTTTAGAGGAACTAAATGCTGCTATTGAAGAAAAAAAGATTGAAGAAAGGGTTTTAAAAAATAGTATTTTAACCAGAGTCGTCCCGGCCGATTTTAGCCTATCTCCGTAATGTCAAAATTAGTTTTTCCGTATTTCGAGGCGGTAGCAAAAACGCCAAAAGGAAAAATAATCAAAATCTTTCGCCCCATAATTCCTGTTCGCTTGTGCTGGAAGCATCAGCTTACAAAAACACTTATTAATGCCCTAGTAGATTCTGGCGCCGATAGAAACTTATTTCCAGCAGTTATTGGAGAGCTGATGCTAGGAATCAAAATTGAGAAAGGAAAAAAAATAATTCACTCGGGAATCGGAGGAATCAAAATTGAAGCCTTTGTTCATCCAGTAAAAATATACCTAAAGGGTTGCTGCTTTACCACGGAAGTTGATTTTTCTTATCATCAAGAAATCCCTATTCTTGGAAGAAGCGGCTTTTTTCGACACTTTCAAAAAGTAATTTTTAAAGAAATAAAGAAAGAGCTAATTCTCGTTTACTGAAATTACATCTTTCCTTGAGTTACAATGGTTCAAAAAATCGGTGACTTTGATGAGTTTCTAAAAAGGATTGATCAACGGCGAAGGTATGTTAAAACCGAGTATCAAGCTTATGGCTTAGAATTGGCAAAAGAATTAGGTGATTGGAAAAACCGATCTCTTTATATCAAATTAGCCAAAGAGCAACCACGAGAAATTCTAGAACAAGCTCGGCTCTTTGTTAAAGACCAACCAAGTGGTAAAATCAAAAACCGAGCCCGGCTTTTTATGTGGAAATTACAACAATTAAAAAATGAACACCAACCATTATAGTAAAGCTGACCTCCATCTTCATACTAACCTAACCGATGGTTTCTTTCCTCCGGAAAAAATGGTCCAAGCAGCTTTAAAAGCCCAACTCAATGTCATTGCCATTACTGATCATGATTTAATCAAGCCAGCTTTACTTGCCCGTGACTATGTCCAACGCCATCGCCTACCAATCGAAGTGATCGTCGGTGAAGAAATTACCACTCGCCAGGGGGAGCTGATCGGTCTTTTTCTTAAAAAGCGTGTGCCGCCGATGCTAGATATTTTTCAAGCGGCCGAACGGGTCAAAAAGCAAGGTGGTCTCGTTATCATTCCTCACCCTCTTCGAGTAATTTTCGGCTTTGGTCCCAGTCTTAAAACTATTGAAAAACTTAACCACGAGCGCTTGGCTGATGGAATTGAGATCTATAACTTTTGGGATTATGGCTTCGGTCTGGCCCGAGCCCGACAAAAAAACAACGGTCATTGGCATCTAGCCAATATTGGTAGTAGCGACAGCCATCATTACAAAACTATTGGCAAAATCTACACTCTTTTTCCAGGTCGCCACGCCGAAGATCTCAAAAAAGCCATTCTTCGGCGCCAAACGCGCCCCTTCAAACCCAACCTCCTCTTTGTTAAGCGCAAAGAAGAATTACGCCATCTCTGGCTTCGTCTTCGCCACCCTCGTTCCAATCAGCGCCTCGCTAAGATTAGCTTCAAAACTAAGCTCCTCCACATGTTAAAATAATAAATCAAAATGCAAAAACCAAAAATCAAAGAGATTATTGTCATTATCTCGTTTGTTTTTTTGTCAGCAGTTCTTGGCTGGATTCAGTTTTGGCCCCAAAAACAGAGGGTTTTGATTAAGTCGGCACGATCAGAGGAAAAAGAGACAGAGCCATTAGTTTTGCCCGGAAAGATTAAAGCCGAGAGAAAGGTGGATTTGAAATTTGCCACCTCGGGAAAACTGGTTTGGGTTGGTGTCAAAGTAGGGGACCGGGTAAAAAAGGGCCAAGTGATTGCCTCACTAGACCGCCGGGAATTAGAAAAAGACTTCAAAAAAGCCATGAATAACTACTTAACTGAACGCTGGGATTTTGAACAGACTCAGGACAATTATCGTCCCACCAAAGAAAAACGATTAATCACTGATGCCATCAAAAGAATTCTCGAGAAGGCTCAATTCGATCTTAACAATGCTGTTCTCGATGTTGAAATTGCCCGCCTAGCTTTGGAATACGCCACTTTAACCAGTCCTATTGATGGGATCGTTATCCGGGTCGATCAACCGATTGCCGGAGTTAATATCACCCCCGCTAAAGCCATTTTTAGCATTGCTGACCCAAACAGTCTTTACTTCGAAGCCGAAGCTGATGAAGAGGAAGTAGTTCAAATCAGAGAGGGGATGAAAGGAAAAATTACTCTTGACGCCTATCCGAATCGAGAAATCGCCTCTCAGATCAGGCTGATTGAATTTGCCCCTATCTCGACTAAGGGTGCGGTTAGTTATGCTGTCCATTGCTCTTTACCCGACAAGCTCGGACTTGATCTCCGTTTAGAAATGAATGGCGAAATTGAAATCTCACCCCAATAATTCATGATTAGCCTTAAGTCGGTTTCCAAAGTCTATCTTCTTGGCCAGACTCAGGTAAAAGCTCTGGATCGGGTTTCACTCGAAATCAAGCGAGGAGAGTTTGTCGCCATCATTGGCGCCTCTGGTTCGGGCAAATCGACTTTGCTTCATCTCCTTGGCGGACTTGATCGCCCCAGTAATGGTCAAGTTATTTGGGATGGCCAAGATTTAGGTCAAATGAGCGATCAAGAATTAGCTCGTTTTCGCAACCAGGAAATCGGCTTTGTCTTTCAACAATTCCATCTTCTACCCCGAATTACGGTCCTAGAGAATGTCCTTTTGCCAGCTACTTACGCGCCCCAAAAAAATTTAACCCAGGCCCAGACTCGAGCTAAAACCCTTCTTAGCCAACTCGGACTAAGCCACCGTCTAAATCATACTCCCAACCAACTCTCTGGCGGCGAACAACAACGAGTCGCTATTGCTCGAGCCCTCATCAATCAGCCTCGAGCAATTCTAGCCGATGAACCAACAGGTAATCTTGACTCCAAAACAGGTCGCCAAATAATGACCATTCTCAAAAAACTAAACCAAACTCAAGGAATTACCCTAATTGTGGTTACTCATGATCCTAGCATTGCCAAGGAAGCAAAAAGAGTAATTGAAATCAAAGATGGAAAGATCAAGTAAATTCCAAGCATCAAGTACCAAGCAAGCTAAAAATTGAAAATTACAGACCATGTTTATTTATACTCTCAAAATCATCTGGACCAACAAACTCCGTTCCGGGTTGACTGCCTTGGGAATTATTATTGGGGTTTGGGCCGTAATTCTCCTTGTCGCCATCGGTAATGGCCTCAAAGTTTATATCAACCAACAGTTTGAGCAATTAGGAGCTAATTTGATCTTTATTATGCCGGGTAATCTTTTAGAAAACGGTCGTTATAACCCTCATCAAGAAATGACCATGCTCTCAGGGGCCAAATTTGACGAGCGCGATTGGCGCCGTCTAAAGCGACTAGATATCATTGAAGCCATTGCCCCAGTCGTTTATGACAATGCCCGAGTTAGTGCCGGCCGCCGAGAAAGCTTTAGTGAGATCATTGGTAGTACCGCCGCTATCGAAACCATCCGTGAACTTACTCCTGAACCAGGTCAAGGCCGCTTTTTTACCCAGGCAGAGAGTCGCCGAAGCAAACGAGTAGCTGTTTTAGGTTATCAATTAGCCCAAGACCTCTTTCCCCAGCAATCGCCTTTAGGTAAGAAAATCACCATTGACAACCACCGTTTTACCGTCATTGGTGTTGCTCCCAAAAAGGGTGGGGGAGGCAATATGGGCCCCTCTTTAGATCAAAGAGTTTACTTACCTTATAAAGCTGCCTGGAGCTTAACTGAAGAGAAGAAGTTTAATTTCTTTTTAGTTAAAGCGCAAAACCAGAAATTAATTCCAGAAACTAAGAAAAAAATCAAAAATCTTTTAAGCCAGCGCTATGACTCTGAAGAATTCTCGGTTTTAGACCAAACAGAAATTCTCCAAGTAATCAGCAAAATTCTTAATGCCTTGACCCTGGCCCTGGCCGGAATTGCCGCCATTTCCCTTATTGTCGGTGGTGTCGGTATTATGAACACGATGTATGCCACCGTGGCTGAACGAACCCGAGAAGTTGGTCTCAGAAAAGCGGTTGGCGCCACCAATCAAGATATTCGAAATCAATTCCTGTTAGAATCAGCCTTTCTTAGTCTAGTTGGCGGTCTAGTTGGCCTGGGCCTGAGCATCATCAGCGCCCAATTAATTAATCATTTCTTTCCCGCCGAAATTACTTTCTGGTCAATTATCCTCGCTTTAGGTGTTTCCAGTCTAGTAGGAATCATTTTTGGCTTGGCGCCAGCTCGCCGTGCCAGCCGCCTCTCGCCAGTCGAAGCCCTCCGCTACGAATAACCCAGCCGACTGCGACACCAAATTTGGATACAAAAATAATGTCGCTGTCGAACAATTACTTTTCTAGCTTGCCTCGCTGCTGCATTTTCCAAGCCGAAGCATAATAGCCATTCTTAGCTAAAAGTTGGCGATGAGAACCCTCCTCAATAATTCGGCCGTTCTTAATCACCACAATCCTTTTAGCAGAGCGAATTGTTTGGTAACGATGGGAAATAATAATTACCGTTTTATCTTTAATCTGCTCATAAATATTAGAAAAGATTCGATATTCAGAAACTGGATCAATTGAAGCCGTTGGCTCATCCAAGACCAATATCTGGCCCGGATTGAAAAACAATCTTGCCAGAGCCAGCTTCTGCCATTGACCAGTAGAAAGCTCAACTCCTCCTTCCAGCTCTTTTGATAGGGGAGTGGCCAACTTATTGGGCAATCTTTCAATAAATTCCTTTGCCTCAGCCAATTTGGCTGCCTGCCAAAGTCGTTCTTCATCCTCCAGGCGATGCCAATCAGAAATACCGATATTTTCTGCCACCGTTAAAACTTGGTAGCGAGCAAAATCTTGGGGGATAACCCGAATTAGTCGGAGCAAATCTTCTTGTTTAACCTCTCGGATATCAAGACCATTGATCAAGATTCGCCCTCTTTGTGGCTCATAGAGATGGAGAATCAACTTAATTAAAGTGGTTTTGCCGGCGCCATTTTCACCCACAATAGCCAAATCCTCCCGAGGTTTAATGACCAAACTAAGATCGCGCAAAACCCAATCTTGGTCGGGATCATATCGAAACCAAACGCGCTCCAACCTGATCTCCGGCGGCTCAGTAAGCTCTAGTCGTTTAGACCCACAATGAAGAACTGGCCGAAGCTGTTGAAAGCGATAAAAATACTGGGCATACATGAGACCATTAATTGCCTCATGGAGTCGCCAGATAGTCTCCAAAAGAGCATTATGAAAACGAAAAATTAAATTAACTCCGAAAGTCAAGTCACCCACCGAAAATCGGCGAAGCAAAAACTGTCCCATCAGCCACCAATAAGCAATCAATTTAGCAGCAAGAATAATTAGATCAAGAATAAGCGTTGCTCCCACCCAAGGTAAAAAAGCCTTCACACGCCACTGAAAGATGCGTTGAGTAATAGTTTGGTATTTTTGGGATAAATATTGATCAGCCTGGGATAACTTTGATTCTAAAATGATATTAAATTTAGTAAAGAAATCATAAAGACGCCAGAGAACAATCGATTTCTTGGTGGTCCGATCATAAATTCGAAACCCAATTCGGCTCTTGATAATTAAAACCATACTACGGAGAAGAGCAGCTCCAGAAATAAGGGCAATAAACCGAAAAGGCAGGCCAAAAACTACTGCCCAAATGAAATAGACTATGAAGCCAACTAAATTAATCAATCCCTTCCATAGTTGTTCAGTCAAAGCATAAGCTGGCCAAGGCCCCTGCTCCCAAGCCTTGATAATCAACCCCTGAGTTTTGGCATTCTCCAAGCGAGCATAGTCAAGACGAGAAAAATGGTTAATAAACGCCTGACGAAAAAGCAGGCGAAAGCGCTCTTCAGTTAGTAAATTACCAAAAAACCAATTATCAAAATTAAGTAAGACATCAACTAACCAGATTAGGCCGTAAGCCAACAACCAAAAACGGGCTTGAGTTAAGAAAACATCCAAACTTAACTGGTATTTGACCGCCGCCACCAATAAATCAAGAATCCTAGCAAAAAAGAAGGCATAGAGTAATGGACTAACCGCCTGAAACAAATCGCGAATCAAACGATAAAAACCAACCCAGCCAATCGAACACCAATAAAAGCGCCAATACCAGGCAACAATTTTCAGCGACTGCCGCCAGTCAGGCCGAGGATGATTATCCCTAACAGACACAGCAAAATTCTACCAAAATCCTTAGAAAAACTAAACCATTGTATAATTTGACTAATGCAAACTATTTCGACCGTTCATGATCCAGAGGGGCGCTTTATCCCCTTGATCAACCAGATCCGAAATCATCTTAGAAAAAATTTCAACCAAGCAGTTATCGCCCACACTGCAACCACCAGCAAAAAGGTGATTTCTCAATTAAAAAAGTTGGGCTTTAACCCTATCCTGGGCGGCAAATTTGGTGAAAGCAGAAAGATGGTTCTTAAAAAAGCGCTCCAATTAAAATCAAATCACTTCTTTTGTTGCGACTTTGACAAAATTATTCACTGGATTCTCACCGCTCCTGAGGAACTAAAATCACTCCTTAAAACTAAACCAGAAGCTGACTTCGTTGTCTTGGGACGAAACAAAACGGCTTGGTCTAGCTATCCTGATTCTTGGATTAAAACCGAAACAATAATTAATCGTCTAGTAGCCAAAATTATTGGCATTCCAGCTGATATCTACACCACAGTCTATATTCTCAATCGCCAAGCAGCAGAAGTTATTGCTCAAAATGCCCAAGAAAAAAATTGGGGTGCTTGTGCCGAATGGCCCCTTCTTGCCTATAAGGCCGGCTTAAAACTAGACCACCAGGAATGCCAAGGTCTCAGCTGGGAAGACCCAGATCGATTCCAAAAAGAAATTAAAGAAGCCGGCAACCTCGAGCTATGGAAGCAAATAAAATACGACTCTGTCCAAGAATGGAAAAGGCGTCTCTCATCAGCCCTAGAACAAATAACAGTCATTGAAAGATTTGAAACGAAAAAACTTCCTTCATTCTCCGTGTTCAATTAATTAATTATTGAACATTGAGGCCATAAAGTCGCGCTAGCTTCTTCCCATAAAGTAGGCCAACTTTGTGATTTTCTAAGATGGGAAAGCCCG
>JALUUX010000046.1 GCA_027021145.1 Candidatus Shapirobacteria bacterium | reverse complement strand
TTGGTTTTAGTTTCTCCAGGTTGAACCGGCCAGCCAGTATCCTTGTCAATCAAAACTGGCTGGCGAAGAGATTTTGGAGCAGGAAGAGTGCCTTGGATAAAGTATTCATAACGCTTTGGGCAGTCTTCTCCCTCTATTGGTGGAGTGCCGGTTAAATCACAAATGCTGGCGCCGATTACTTTAGCTGGCTTAGTGGGCCATTCTTGTTTTTTATCTTTAAGAACAAAGCTCATTACCTTATTCCAAATCGGGGAAGCGCCGGTAATTCCCGAAGCGACCCAGCCCATGGGTGAATTGTCGTTGTTGCCAACCCAAACAGCGACGACAAAGCTGGGAGTATAACCGATGGTCCAATTGTCGCGTTTATCGTTGGTGGTGCCTGTTTTTACCGCTACTTCGGGATGATCTTTAATCACCAGCCAGGAGTTGGGGCCGAAGGCAGCGGTGCGCGCATTATTGTCAAGCAAGATATGGGTGGTTAAATAAGCTGCTTCCATGGGCAAAACTCGCTGTCCGGGGCTAGGGGAAAATTGGGTCAGCTTTTGGCCCTGATGGTTTTCTACTTTCAAGATGGCCTGCAAATCTTTGCGCACTCCTAAGTTGGCTAGCACCCCAAAAGCAGTAGCCATTTCAGTCATTCTTACCTCACCTCCACCAAGCGCTAGGGAGAGGCCAAATTCGGCCGGGTTTCGTTGAGCCAGGCTTTCCAGGCCCATAGCAGAAGCAGAGGCGATAAAGGTTTTTAGCCCGTTAAGGGCCAATACTCTAACAGCAGGAATGTTGAAAGAGTTGCCTAGAGCGAAGCGAGCTGGCACTGGACCGTGAAAAAGGCCATCGTAATTACGAGGACAATAGAGTTTTGGTCCTCCTGTAAAGCAAGTAGGCACATCCGCCAGAATGGTGGCGGGAGTAATTTTTTTCAAAGCAAAAGCGACGGCGTAATTTAGGGGCTTGATTGCTGAGCCTGGTTGACGCAAGGCAGTGGTGACATTGTATTTACCATCAATATCTTGGGCAAAATAGTCTTTGGAGCCAACCATAGCTAGAATCTCTCCGGTTTGGGGTTGGGTGACTAAAAGAGCGCCGTTAGTAACATGGGCGGTTTTAAGCCTGGCTACTTCTGAGGCAACTGTTTCTTGGGCAAATTCTTGGAGACTAAGGTCGAGCGTAGTGGTTACTTTGAGGCCACCTTGATCAACTAATCGTTGGCCATACCGTTCCACCAACTTCTCTTTAACATAAAAAACAAAATGAGGGGCTTTAATCTTATTGCCTGGTCGGGCAAAGATAAGTTTTTCTTCTTTGGCTTGCTGATATTGCTTTTCGTCAATAAAACCTAATTCTTTCATTCGTTTAAGCACAGTTTCTTGGCGGGCTTTGGCTCGGTCTGGATGAATAAAGGGCGAATAGGCAGTAGGAGCAGCTGGTAGGCCGGCCAAGAGAGCGGCTTCAGCTAGACTTAAATCTTTGGCACTTTTGGCAAAGTAGGTTCGGGCCGCTGCCTCCACTCCGTAAGCCGTTCCCCCATAAGGAATCTGATTAAAGTACATTTCTAAGATTTGATCTTTGGAATAAAGCAATTCGGTAAGGACCGTGAGCAAAGCCTCTTTAATTTTGCGAGAAAGGGTCCGGTGAGGACTGAGGAGGGCGTTCTTAACTAGTTGCTGAGTGATGGTCGAGCCACCTTGAAGTTGCCGACGAAAAATAATATTAAAAAGAGCCCGACTGATCCCTTTGAAATCAAAGCCGTGGTGGCGATAAAAACTTTTATCTTCAATCGCCAGCGTGGCTTTAATTAAGTAAGGGGGTAGTTCTTTGAGTTTGATGGGAAGTCGGTTTTCTTCTTGGTAGATTTCATAAAGCAACCGGCCATGGCGATCGTAAATTTGGGTAGAGCTAGGTAAGGGCATCTTGGCTAATTGCCGAGGTGAAGGCAAAGAGCGCAAGAGGAGAATAAAACCAATTAAGCCACTGAGTCCTAGACTCAGGAGGAAAATTCTTTTGATCATGGTTGATTTGTTTGGGTTGGGCGGAGAGGGCGGGATTCGAACCCGCGCAGCCCGAATGTTGGGCTATCGCTTTCGAGGCGATTCCGTTTGACCACTCTGGCACCTCTCCTTGGTGCGGCCACCCAGACTCGAACTGGGATCTGCGGTTCCGGAGACCGCCGCTCTCTCCCTTGAGCTATGGCCGCTTTTTATATTTTATCATTTGGCTTCAGTTAGAAGCAGAATTGTGGTCGGCACCGGATTATTTTTCTAAAGGAAATTTGCGGCTAAGCCAAGAAGAAAATTTTTCCAGTAAATTGGGAGGGGCTTTTTCCTGGGGGAGATATTTTTTAACCACGGCGATAATTTTCTTTTCCTCTTTCGGGTTGATGACCAAGCTGATCACTCGGGGAAAGTTTAGCCAGGTTTCGAAATGAATGAGGCGGTGGCCCCATTTTTCATCGAGCCAAAAGCGGCGAAGGAGGTCCCAATTAATTCGTTGACTCTGATCAAAATAAACTCCTCGAGTGGTGAGGCGATAG
>JALUUX010000045.1 GCA_027021145.1 Candidatus Shapirobacteria bacterium | reverse complement strand
GCAAGATCCTCTTGACAAGGGGGTAGAAGTGTTGCAGAATGGTGATAGTTGGTGATTGGTGGTGAAAAGTGGTGAAAAATAAAAATATGCTCTTGGGCCAATATCAATCAAAAGTTAGTCCTAAGGGACGAGTGGCTTTTCCTAAGAAGTTTAGGCAAATTCTGGGAGAAAGGATCATTATTACTCGAGGTTATGAGGGTTGTTTGATTGCCGTCTCGGAAAAGGATTGGCAAACTTTGGTTGAGGCGACAGGAAACAAACCTTTTGTTTTTGGGCCCGCTCGAGATACGGCCAGATTTTTGTTGGGCAATGCTGCTTTAGTGGAATTAGATGATCAGGGGAGATTTATTATTCCGCCTCATCTGCGAGAGTATAGCCAACTGAGTCAGGAGCAGGAAGCGGTTTTTTTGGGCCTAAATCGCTATGT
Organism: Candidatus Shapirobacteria bacterium; assembly: GCA_027021145.1. Classification (GTDB taxonomy): domain Bacteria; phylum Patescibacteriota; class Microgenomatia; order UBA12405; family JAHJSD01; genus JALUUX01. The sequence continues at coordinate 2,130 of JALUUX010000045.1, read as the reverse complement.
TGAGATTTGGAGCAAAGATAAATGGGAAAATTATCAACGCTATTTAAGCAAGAATATTGATCAGATTTCAGAAAGATTAAATAGCGACCAGTGACCGGGTGGAGAAAAAGAGAGAGCATGTACCAGTACTTTTAAAAGAAGTCATTCAAATTTTGGATCCCAAACCAGGGAGGAAATTTATTGATGCCACTTTTGGTTTTGGTGGCCATGCTCGAGAGATGTTGAGACAGGGAGCTCAAGTTTTGGGCCTTGATTGGGATCCTGAGGTGATTAAGCTGACCAAGGAGCGCTTGGTTGCCTGCCCCAGCGCTCCTTGGTCAAATTTAACTCTAGTGGAAGCCAATTTTGCCCAGATTGAGGAAGTTGCTCGAGAGAGCAATTTTTATCCGGTAGACGGGGTTTTGTTCGATCTTGGTCTTTCTCGCTGGCATTACAAAAAGGCGCAAAGGGGTTTTTCTTTTCAAGATCAGAGATTAGATATGAGATTAAGTCCTCAACTACCGGTGACCGCTTTAGAGATTGTTAATCGATGGGACTATGATCAACTTAATCAAATTTTTATCAAGCTGGCTCAGGAGAAGCTGGCTGGTCCAATTGCTCAGGCTTTGGTCCGCGCCCGTCGCCTGAAGCCAATTAAGTCGGCGACCGAATTGTCTCAATTGGTGGCTCAGGTATACCAGCGACAGGGGGTTAAACCAAAGCATCATCCAGCCACTAAGGTTTTTCTGGCCTTAAGGACGGTAGTTAATCAGGAACTAGCTAATTTAAAAACTGGTCTAGAAGGAGCGGTAAACATTTTAGTATCGGGAGGCAAATTACTGGTGATTACTTTTAACTCTAATGAAGATCGACTAGTAAAACAATTTTTGAGAGAGAAAAGGCAACAAGACCAGTTGGGTGATTTAAAACTAATTTTTCCGAGTCGAGAGGAAATAAGTCAAAATCCCTTGGCTCGAAGTGCTCAATTACGAGTCGCTATTAGGAGGTAGCAATGAAGAAACGAATTTTTATCTTTTTGATTGTTAGCTTGGTCGCTATTGATATTTTGATTTCTTTGGCTATTAATGCCGACTTACTCAGTCAAGAGACGCGGCTAGCTCAATTGCGCCAAGAAGTGCGAGTTTTGAGACAAAAACATCAAGCTTTGAGTCGCGAAGTGGCGCGACTAGGATCGCTCCAGCGCATTGCTCGAGTAGCCCAAGAGCGGGGATTCAAGCGAAACCAAGAGCGGATTGTGGTCATGTGGCCAAGCCAGTTAGTTAGGCGTTAGCATGGTGAAAGAGCGCTTTTGGTTCTTTCTGTTAATTATCCTCGGCTTGATTTTGGTTATTTGGCTAAGGATTTTTTACTGGCAAATCATTCGGGGGCCGGAACTGGGAGTGGCAGCTCGACGGCAACGTTATCAAGTACTTGAGATAGCGGCTCCTCGAGGAAGGATTTTTAGTCGTGATCATTATCCTTTGGTACTAAATCAGCCTGCCTTTCTTTTGTATGCTTATTTACCCAATCTAACCACTCCCAAAGAAGAGCTAGCCCACCAATTAGCACCAATCTTGGTTGAGTTCGAAAATGCTTCTGAAAGTGCTGCTCTTGAAGAGAAAATAGAGGCAAAGGAAAGACAGTTGGGGAAACGCCTTTTTTCGGGAAAGAAATGGGTTGTTTTGGCGCGGCGAGTGGGAGAGAAGCAAAAAGAATTAATTGAGAAACTTAATCTGAGTGGTTTGGGCTTTGAGGAGGAGCAAATGAGAGATTATCCTGAGGCCAGCATGGCGGCCCATCTTCTGGGTTTTGTTGGTTATGATCAAAGTGGCAACCCTCAGGGTTATTTTGGGTTGGAAGGGTTTTATCAATCGCAGCTCGAGGGTTCGCCGGGGCGATTGATTGAAGAGCGGGGCGGATTGGGCCAAGCAATTCTTTCGCTTGGCCGAGTAAAGGAGATTATGGAGCCAGGATTAAACTTAACTCTCTATCTTGACCGGACAGCCCAATTTATTCTCGAAGAAGAGTTGAAAAAGGGCTTAGAAAGATATGGCGCCAAATCTGGCTGGGGAGTTATTTTAGACCCGGAGACGGGGGGAGTATTAGCGATGGCCAGCTTTCCTAATTATGATCCTAGTCGCTATTTTCGGT
>JALUUX010000044.1 GCA_027021145.1 Candidatus Shapirobacteria bacterium | reverse complement strand
GCTGTTGACCAAATTTCTCCCCCCACCTCCAGTTGATCTAGTCGCACCATTCGCTTCCAGCGGCGCCAACGATCAAGGCAATAATTGGTGGCAATCCGATAAAGCCAGGGTAAGACCGGACGCCGACAATCAAATCGATCCAAATGAAGCCAAAATTTGATAAAAGTCTCTTGAGTGGCATCCGCTGCCTCGGCTTCATCCTGTAAAATGCGCCAACAATGGGCAAAAATCCGATCCTGAGTCAGTTGAACCAGTTTTTCAAAGGACAACCGATTTCCTTTTTTGGCAGCCTTGACCCAATGCTGCAACTGTTGTTGTTCCTTTTTGCTTAGCGCCATCCATTTAATAATACTACGCCCACCAACCCCCTTTTGTTGCCCCAAGAAAAATTAGAAGCCAAAAGCAAAGATTAAGGAGGTAACGACTCAAATAGTGGATCTTACTCGTCCTCAACTCTCCCCATCCGGATCTTCCTCGCCTCTTGAATTATGAACAATTGGCTTGCTATCAGCGCTAAGGTGTCCCTCTTCTCAGGAGACCACTTGTCCCAATCCTTTAACACCAATCCCCTCTTTTTTGCTCTCCTCTGGGTCGTGTTGTGAAGTCTTTGTTTCAACATGAGCTTAGCCTTTCTATCTATACCATCCCAACTAAAACTACCGTAGCGTAGCCATTTTTCCGCTTTAAACTCACCCCCATGTCTTTCTCCTGCTCTTACAGCTTCTCTGGCGCCTTTTTTATACAATTCAAAAAGCATCCCCCTTAGCTCCATCAACTCTTCCACCCTTACTTCATCTATACTACCTATGCCTCCTTCGTCATTCAAAAAGATTCTCGCCAATTTATCGTCAAATTTGGAATTATCCCCATTCAAATAATATTTTCCTTCTCCCCTTCTAAGCTCAACTAAAAATGGTGTCCGATCAAAGGCGGCCCCCTCTCCCTCAGTTCCTCCGTTTCCCCCACCCCCTACTCTGCGCCCAATTTCCTGCCACACTTTTCCTACCGTAACTTCGTCAGGGCATGGCATCATAAATCTAAAACCAACTCTTTCTTCTGGATCAACCACTCTTACTAATAATTTTTCACTTGACATCGTTAGCTAATAATGACTAATGATAACAATAATTAATGTTATATTAACGCAAGACTGGCTAGTTTTCAATAGTTAGCTCTCTTGACTTTTATCGGTCTGGGGAGATAAAACATGGATTTCGCCGGGAATCATATTTACTCGAAACAATTCCGCTAACCCTCTACCCGTTTCTCTTCTTGCTTCCTCATCCACACTGGCACCCCCTAGAAACCACGGTCTACCTTCAATAGTTATCCTCGTTCCACCCCCATCTATTTCTTCTACTCTGAAATCACCTCCGTCTTCCATCTTCCCTCCTTTACACCTCCTTAATGAGTCTTCCACCCACCACTTATCTCCAACAAGTAAATAACTCCTATCTCTCTGTCTCACCCGACAAAACCCTAACCGCGCCTTTCCTCCTCCTTCTTCTACCCTTATTTTACTTTTTATCATAGCCGCTAATTCTCCCAAGCTAGAAACAAGGCGTTCCCTCTCTTCCCTCCCCTTACTAACATCAATAATCGCTCCTCGTATTCTTAATTCATTTTCCATGTTGTGATGTTTTTACCATAAAAACAACTAATTGTCAATTATGGCCTGGCCTAGTAATGGCCAAACCAGAATTAACCACCAAGGATAAAAAAGGGAATTATTGAACCAACCATGAACCATTAAGGGCAAGAACAACCATCGAGGTCGCCAGAAACTGAGCAACCAAAGCCACAAACCCAAGCCGATAAGGCCGGTTGTCGCCCAAACAAAAAGAAAGCTATTATCAACACCGGCAGCGGCGTGATCCTGACGCCAATTAGAGTCCAAAAACCCAGCCTCTTTTTGAGCCAGGCGATAATTATTAAAGCCGACACCCAGAAGCCAATTTGACTTAATAATTTCACTACTGTGAGACCAATTTCTGAGCCGACCCCGAATTGAGGCCGTTCGCCAAAGATTACCTCCTTCGCCAAAAGGCTTGGGAAAGAAAATGACTAATGACAAATAACTAATGACTAATAAAAGGCCTAATTTCCAAGTCTTTTTCTTAATCCCCCAACCAATTAAAAGAATTAAAAAAGCTAGCCAGGAGGCGCGGGAGAGGGTTAAATATAAAAGAAAAGAGTAGAAAAGAGTAGAAAAGGATAGAAAAGAATTGTTAATTAATTCGAGGCCGAGGGCAAGGACTAGGATTAAGCCCATAAAATTAGGGTCCAGAAAAGTGCCCGTAAGACGGTAATAATGATCATCCCAACCAAAATATCTCAAATAGCGGAGGTCAGGAAAAAGCCAATATTGAACCAACCCCAACAACGCGGTGAGAAATAACGAAAATCTAATTAAAGACAAAACTTTTAAGTTTTGAGTTGTAGCTTTGAGCTCCTGCCCGCCTAAATGCGTTAGCTTTTGGCGGGTTGCGCTTTGCGCTTTGACTTTTAAAGCAAAATAAGGAGCAGCGAAGAGAAACCAGCGGACAAGATAGGCTAAACCAA
>JALUUX010000043.1 GCA_027021145.1 Candidatus Shapirobacteria bacterium | reverse complement strand
CCAAGAGGAAGTCGTTTTAATGTATTAATACATGAAAACAAGATTTTTTTGATTAGTTATGCCTTGCCAATTTTTGATCCAGAGGATAAAATTAGGCAAGAATTGAGAATGATGAATTATGAATTGAAAAGAGGGGAGAGTTTTAGAGGAGTGGGAGTTGAGATTTGGGAAAAATAGTGAATAGTTAATAATTAAAAGTTAATAGTTGAGTTAAAAGTTAAAAGTTTTTGTGCCTCGAAAAGAAGATTTGTGGGATTTTCCGACTAGCTACTCACTGAGACAGAAACCCTTAACAGGAGGAAGGAGAAAGAGGGGGGGAGGTGTTGTGCCGCCAAGAACTCCAGGAGAAAGAGAGGTACCAGAATTAATAAAAAGACTTGAAGGGTTAGGTATTGCTCCCTGGCAGAACCAAGGGAATGAAAATCGGGATTGATGTTTCGCAGGTGGTTTTTGGGGGTGGGGTTGGGGTTTATACCCGGGAGTTGGTTAAGGCGCTTTTTAAAGTTGATCAGGAAAACGAGTACATCCTGTTTTTTTCTTCCTTAAGAAGACAGTTTCCTGGTTTGCAAGTTGGCGCGTTAGCGCATTCGCGGGTTAAGATTAAAAAGTTCAAAATTCCGCCGACGGGTCTGGATTTTTTGTGGAACAAGCTTCATATTGCTCCAATAGAGTGGTTTATTGGCGAAATTGATGTTTTTCACTCTTCTGATTGGACTCAACCGCCCACAAAGAAAGCGAAACTGGTAACGACAATTCATGATCTCTCTTTTCTCAGGTGGCCGGAGACGGTTCATCCTAAAGTTTTAACAGTGCAGAAAAGACGTCTAGACTGGGTAAAAAAAGAAGTTGATATCATTATTGCTGTTTCTCGGGCAACCAAAAAAGAGATTATTGAGTTGTTGGGCATCGAAGAGGAGAGAATTAGAGTGGTTTATGAGGGAGTGCCGAGGGATGTGGAAAAGTTTAAGTTAAAGTTCAAATTAAAAGAAGTGGAAAGTTTAAGGGAAAAGTTGAAGTCGAGATATAAAATTGATCGGCCATATCTTTTTGCCTATGGGTCGAGGGCGCCGAGGAAAAATATCAAAAGACTAATTGGGGCTTTTAGGGAAATTAGGGAGATTAGAGATAAATATCAATTAGTCATTGTTGGTGATTATCAGCCGGAGGAAAAATTACCCAATAATGTTGTTTTGACCGGGTTTTTGCCTCGGGAAGAAATGCTGGCACTCTTTGCCGGAGCAACGGCTCTAGTTTATCCCTCTCTTTATGAGGGCTTTGGTTTGCCGATTTTAGAGGCTTTTGCTTTAGGGGTTCCAGTAATTACTAGTAATTGTTCTAGTATGGCTGAAGTAGCAAGCAAAGCAGCGATTTTAGTTGATCCCAACTCAACCGAGTCAATCGCCAGGGGAATCAAGACAGTGTTAAACAGTGAATTAATTCGAGAGAAATTGATCGAGGCAGGCAAGCAGCGAGCAAGGCAGTTTTCTTGGGAAAGAGCAGCCAAAGAAACGTTGAAAATTTATCAATTTCTAATTTCTAATTTCTAATTTCTTTATGTTAATTGCAATTGACGGCAACGAGGCCAATGTTAAAAACCGGGTGGGAAGTAACCGATTTGCTTTTGAGGTGATTTGGCATTTTTTTAAACTTAAAAGTCAAAACGCAAAGGGCAAAAGTACAACTAAAAGCTTAAATCTTGATGAGGTTAATTTTCTTGTTTTCTTAGAAAATTTACCATCGAAGGACTTGCCGCCGGAGACAGAGTGGTGGCAATATGAAGTATTTGGACCCAAGAAATTTTGGACTTGGACGGGGCTAGTAAAAAGACTATACCTCGGTCGACCAAGACCGGATGTACTTTTTAGTCCTTCTCATTATGGGCCTGGATTTTCACCAATTCCTTTTGTGGTTTCAATTATGGATCTGGGTTTCTTACGCTGGCCCCAACAGTTTACTAAGAAAGATTTTTATCAGCTGAAGTATTGGACAGCCTGGTCGGTTAAAAGGGCGAAAAAAATAATTGCTATTTCTGAATTTACTAAGGAAGATATTGTTAATACTTATCGAGTAGATCCGAGTAAAGTAGTGGTGGCATATCCAGGATTCAGAAAAACTCAAAACTTAAAGCTCAAAAGTCAAAGTTACAAGTTAAAAATTAAAAACTTAAAAAGAAAATATGGTATTGGGGGAGATTATATCTTGTATCTGGGGACACTCAAGCCGAGCAAGAATATTGAGGGATTAATTCGGGCTTATAAAGTATTGACCACTGGCCACCGACCACCGGTCACTAATCTTGTTATTGCTGGCAAAAAGGGTTGGCTTTATCAAGATATTTTTCGGTTGGTAAAAGAGTTGAAACTAGAGGATCAAGCAATTTTTACCGGATTTGTGTCTGATAAGGAAGCAGAGATATTAATGAGAGGAGCGAAAGTTTTTGCTCTTCCTTCATTTTGGGAAGGCTTTGGTATTCCAGTTTTGGAAGCAATGGATGCTGGAGTCCCAGTGGTTTGTTCTGATCGGGGTTCATTGCCCGAAGTGGTAGAAAAGGCGGCTATTATTGTTGATCCCGAAAAACCGGAAAAGATTGCTGAGGGGATAAACAAAGTCCTTTCTAATCCGTCGATAGCCAAGAAGTTAGTAAGATTGGGGAAAGAAAGGGCAAAATTGTTTAGTTGGCAGAAGTGTAGTAAAATCATTTTAGATAATTTGATAAGCATAGAAAAGAATAGAAAGGGATAGAAATGAAGATTGGAGATAATTTAGAAGTCCGGATTTTTCCTCCGGGATTGACTTTTGTTGATCGTATGGGAAGAAAACTGGATTCCTCTGTTGCCTTGAATAAGATTGTTAATCGAATTAAAAACTGGTTTCTTGATTTTTGGCTGATGATTCTTAATTGGATTACCTGGTGTCCTATTTGGACTATTAGAAAACTTTTTTTCCTCATTTCTGGTGTCAAATTAGGCGAGAAGACTAAACTTCACTGCGGTTGTTGGTTTTTTAACCCGGCCGGAGTAGAGATTGGTGAAGGAACAATTGTCGGCTACCGAACGTTTCTTGATGGTCGAGCTCCGTTAAAAATTGGTCGTCATGTTGACATTGCCTCTGAAGTAATGATTTATAACTCCGAGCACGATGTTCATGTTGAAGATATGAGACCAATTGAGGAACCAGTGGAAATTGGCGATTATGTTTTTATTGGCCCGCGAGCCATTATTTTACCTGGAGTAAAAATTGGTAAGGGAGCAGTGGTTGCTGCTGGGGCCGTGGTTACTAAAAATGTGCCGAAAAAAACGATTGTTGCTGGTGTTCCGGCCAAACCGATTGGCAAAAGGAAAATTAAGAGATTAAACTATCGCCTAGGGAGAAGTAGGTTGTTTCAATAGTTTGTGGATAAGAATAGAAAAGTGTAAAAAAGAGCCCCGAAGGGTCGTGGCGAAAAAGGATAGATAAGGAGAGAGAAAATATGAAAATGAAGAAAATTTGGTTAATTTTAGGGATTGCGATCAGTCTTTATCTATTGCTGCCGGGGCCGAAGTTGCCGCCGCCGGATTTACCTGAAAGTCTGAAGTCAACCGAGCCGGGCGATACCGTTCAATTGCCGAGGATTTCTGCCTACTTCACCGATAAAACTAGAAGTGAGGTTTTGGAGTTCTACACTGACTACTTTTCTCGCTCTTCATTCTTGGGGATTCCTCTGCTAACTTATCGTCTGAATCATCCACCTGAGTATGTCAAGCAAGTAATTAGAGATACAACTAGAAGTTACTACCTTGAAGAGATTGTTCATCCTTTTAGAGAATCATTATTTGTTAATGGATTTGACTGGGAGAAGGATGTTTTTACTAAACCAGAACACCGAGCTAAAAATAAGATTTTGGTTGGCGGCAAAGTTTGGCGGGCCAAAATAACCTTGAGGTGGTTTTCTTCTTGGGTTGGAGTAAGAGTGTCGGTTTTTTGGTTGGCGTGGGGGCTGGGATGGATGATTTTGAGAGAGTGGGGGAAAGAGATGAGTATAGAAAAGTATAGAAAGGCATAGAAAAGAATAGAAAAGATGAAAAGCAAAAGCGGGAAAATTAGGCCGGTTCTTTCGATTATTATTGTTAATTACAACACCAAAGAGCTGTTGAGGCAGTGTTTAGAGTCGATTTTTAAAAATGACAAAAGGCTGGACTTTTCTGGTCAATGGATTGATCCGACTGAGGAGGAAAGAATTCCGGCTGAAATTATCATCGTTGATAATAATTCGACTGATGGATCAGTTGAATTTATTAAATCATTAACGAGTTTACGAGTTAACGAGTTGAGAAAAAAGAAAAAGAAAAAGAAAAAAAACTCGTTAATAAATAATAGAAAAATATCAATAAAGTTAATTGAAAACAAAAAGAATCTTGGCTTCGCCAAAGCCAACAACCAAGGAATCAAGATCGCCAGGGGGGAATATATCCTGCTACTTAATAGCGATACGATCATTCCTGAAGGGGCAATTAGTCAGACAATCTATTGGTTAAGTGCTCACCCGAAAGTGGGGGTGGTCAGCTGCAAGCTCTTAAATCGGGACAGAACAATTCAGCCTACTGGTGGATTTTTCCCTAACCTAGCCAATATTTTTACCTGGGTCTTTTTTCTTGACGATCTCCCTTTAGTCAACCGCTTAATTAAACCTTTTCACCCTCATCCGCCTCAATTTTGGACCAAAGAGGGTTGGTATCTTAAAACTAGAGAGCTTGATTGGGTTACTGGAGCCTTCTTCCTGATTCGAAAGGCAGTCATTAGAGAGGTTGGTCTTTTAAGAAAGAATTTTTTTATGTATGTGGAAGAGGTGGAGTGGTGCTATCGAATCAAGAAAGCTGGTTGGCGAGTGTTTTTTTATGATGGAGCCAAGATAATTCATCTAGGAGGAGCTAGCGGCAAATCAATTACTTCGATTGTGGGCGAAGATCAGGGCTTGGTTAAATTTTTCTCTCTTCATAAACCCAAATGGCAGTTACCGATCTTAAAGGCAATGCTTAAAATTAAAAATTTGTTGCGCTTTATTCTTTTTATTATCTTGGGTAAAAGAGAAAGAGCACAAGCTTATCTTAAGGCTTTAGTGATTTAATATATTAATATATTAAAGTTTGGGGTGGGGAAGATTAAGATGAATATTTTGAAAGTGGTTTTATTGATTTTGTTAGTTTTTATTCCTCTTTATCCCAAATTTCCTCTGACCGGCGTTGAGGGAACCTATGTTGCTATTAGGATTGATGATGTTGTGGTTGGTAGTGCCGTTTTTCTTTGGTTCCTGTTTCAGCTTAAAAACCGACTACCCATCATGAAAGATCGGGTCTTTAGGCTTTTCCTGCTTTATTGGCTCGTGGGTTTAACCGCCAACCTGTCAGCTTTGGCGATTACTGATTTGATTGACTTGAAATTGGCTTTTCTTCATTGGTTGAGAAGGATAGAGTATATGAGTTTATTTTTGGTAGTCCGAGATGCGCTTAAGACTAAAACTGACTTGAGTGAAGCAATCGCTGCCATTTGGCTGGCTTTAGTTGGGGTGTTTATTTATGGTATGGGGCAAAAATATTGGGGTTGGCCAGTAATTTCTACCATGAATGAAGAATTCTCCAAAGGAATTTTGCTTTATCTAGATAAATGGACTCGAATTAGTTCAACTTTTGCTGGTCATTATGATTTAGCTGCCTGGTTGATGATGGTTCTTAGCTTGAGTCCGGCAGTGTTTTTCTGGGTTAAGAAAAGATGGGGTCAATTTCTGATTATTATTAGCTTCTTTCTTGGTTTTCATCTCCTGATCTTAACTGCTTCCCGGATTTCTTTTGTCGCTTATTTGATTGGGATTAGTGCTACCCTGGTTTGGTTGCGTAAATATTGGTGGATTATTCCCATTGTTGGTCTTAGTCTTTTTTGGGGGGTTCAATCGCGAGAATTAAATGCTCGGTTGGCAGTCTCTTTTAAATCGGTGCCTGCAATTGGAACCAGGATTAGCCAGAAGATTGCTCTTCTAGGGAGGCCGACTGAAAAACCAGCACTACCGACACCGACACCCCTAAAAAAGCCCACTCCAACTCCTAAAAGAGTTAACCAACCGAGACAACCGCCGCCGAAGCCAAAAAAAATAAAGGAAATTCGCACCTGGCCTACGCCAGAAGAAGCGGCAGTGGCGGCAGTAAGATCTTCTAATATTCGATTTAAAGTGGAGTGGCCTAGAGCAACACGAGCATTTTTGAAAAATCCTTTATTGGGCACTGGTTACTCTTCTTTGGGTCTGGCAACGGATAACGATTATCTTAGGCTCCTGGGCGAAACGGGTTTGTTAGGCTTCCTAAGCTTTCTTTTGATAATATTTCATCTCCTCAAAGAATTTTGTTTGGTGAGTTGGCAAAAGAGGCAGGGTTGGCCCTTGGCGGCAGGTTTTGTCGGGGCAATAATTGGCTTTCTGGCGAACGCCATTTTTATTGATGTGTTTGAGGCTTCAAAAGTAGCGTTTTATTTTTGGATGTTGATGGGAATAGGATATAGAATTACAAATTCTAAATCCTAATATCTAAATCCCAAACAAATCCCAAATTCCAATTACCAAAATTCAAAACGTTTGGAAGAATATGAAAAAAATAATTCTTCTTTTAATATTATTTCTTGGATTCTTGGTTCGGTTATACAAGGTCAACGCGCCGTTGGCTGATTGGCATTCATGGCGGCAGGCAGATACAGCGGCAGTAGCCAGAAATTTTGTTAAATACGGCTATGATTTACTTCACCCAAGATTTGATGATCTTTCTAATATTCCCTCAGGAAAGGATAACCCCCAAGGATATCGCTTTGTTGAGTTTCCAATTTTTAATTTTATTCATGCCTTCTTGTATCAATTGATTAATAAATTAATACAAGGGGTTTCTTTTGAGATGGTGGGGAGGATGGTGAGTATTTTTTCTTCTTTAGGAGCGGCAATCTTTCTTTATTTGATTGTGAAGGAGAATCTTGGGAGGTGGTTGGCGCTTTTATCAATGACTGTTTTTCTTTTTTTACCTTACAGTATTTACTATTCTCGAACCATTTTGCCCGAACCGATGATGGTTATGCTTGCCTTAGGAAGTGTTTGCTTCCTAAGGAAATTCCAAATCTCAAATTCCAAATCTCGAATATTTTTAAGCATTTTGTTTGGTGCTTCATCAATTTTAGTTAAGCCATATGCAATATTTTTACTGGCTCCTAGTTGGTTAGTTATTTTTGGGAGCGGTTTTAAAAAGGCTGGGCGTAAATCCCTCGATACTCGATACTCGATACTCTATACTCTAATTTCCATTTCTCCCTTTCTGGTTTGGCGCTGGTGGATGAGACAGTTTCCCGAGGGAATTCCAGCCAATCGTTGGTTGCTCAATTTGGGAGGGATTCGTTTTCGGCCGGCCTGGTGGCGTTGGTTATTCGCTGAGAGGCTAGCCAAGTTAATTCTGGGTTATTGGGGGCTAATTCCTTTAGGAATTGGTTTAATCACTAAGACAGGCAAGAAAGGAAGCGAAAATCTTTTTTATAGTTGGCTGGGGGGAATTTTTGCTTATTTAGTTATTTTTGCTCGGGGCAATGTTCAGCATGATTATTATCAGATTATCGCCTTGCCTGCGATTTCTGTTTTTGTGGCCAAGGGAGTCGAGTTTTTGCTGGTGGCGCCCAAAAAATATTTCTATCCAGTTTTGCCCCTTGCCCTTTGTTTCTTGAGTTTATTATTTTCATTTGGCTTTTCTTGGTATCATGTTCGAGAGTACTATAAAATTAATCGTCCTGAAATAGTCGAAGTGGGTAAGCTAGCCGATAAAATTTTGCCGAAAGAGGCCAGGGTAATTGCGCCCTATAATGGAGACACAGCCTTTTTATATCAGATTAATCGTCGGGGCTGGCCGGCAATGACTTATGATCTTCAACGAATGAAGGCTTTAGGAGCGACTCATTATGTTTCAGTTGATTTTGATCAGCTTACCAATGAGCTGAAGCAGCAATGCTCGGTTTTAAACCAGACAGACAAGGGGATTATTATAAGTTTGGAAAATTGCCAATGAGGTTTAATGATGAAAATTTTAATGGTAACCCCCTATTTGCCCTATCCACCTTTATCGGGCGGCCAAACTCGCTCCTTCAACCTTCTTAAACATCTTTCTAAAAATTGCGACATTACCCTTTTTAGTTTTGTCTTGCCCGACCAAAGTAGCCGCTATATTAAAAATTTAAAACGTTATTGTTCCAAAGTAAGGGCGGTAGAACGGGGAAAAACCTGGAGTCTTAAAAAAATCCTCTTTACAGGCTTAAGTCCTTATCCTTTTCTGGTGATTAATTATTTTTCTCGCCAACTTAAAAGAATGATTGGCCAAGAATTGCGGCGAGAAGATTATGATTTGGTTCATGTTGAATGTTTTTACTTGATGCCCAATATTCCTCGAACCACCACTCCAATTCTTTTGGTTGATCAGACAATTGAGTTTGCTGTCTATCAGCATTATGTAGAGACACTGCCTAGGAAATTTAGCCTTCTTAAACCCCTGCTCTCAATTGATGTTTTTAAGATAAAATTTTGGGAAACTCGTTTTTGGCATCGAGCTGATTGTTTAGTAGCTGTTTCCCAGGAAGATCAGCGTTTAATGCGCTCTCTTTCTCGGCGGGAGGTGGCGGTAGTCCCTAACGGAGTTGATGAAGCTCTTTTAAAAATTAAGAAGGTAGAAAAATATCGTCAACCCACAATTCTGTATGGAGTAGCTAATTTCAAGTGGATGCAAAATAAAGAGGGGGCGGTTAATTTATTGAAGTATGTTTGGCCCCAAATTAAGGCCCAAGTTCCTCAAGCTAGATTGTTAATTATTGGGCGGCATTCAGAGTCTTTTATTCGTTCCACCGGACTAGTTGCCCCCGGTGAGAAAGATATTGTGGTTAAAGAAGTCCGGGATGCGGAACGGGTTTATCGTCGGAGTTGGCTCATGGTGGCGCCAATGGGTAGCGGTGGAGGAAGTCGAACCAAGTTTTTTGAGGCAATGGCTTGTGGGCTGCCAATAGTAACCACTCCCGAGGGAATTGAGGGAATTGATGCTCAATGGGGGAAAGATGTTTTTGTGAACAAGAATTTTGAACAATTAGCTCGGACTGCAGTAAAATTATTGACTGACCAAAAATTTAGAACGAAAGCGGGGCAGTTAGCCAGAAGATTGATAAAAGAGAAATATAGTTGGCGCCTGAGTGCACAAAAACTTTATTCAATTTATCAACAGGTAGCAAAAGAGCAGTTAGTTAAATGAGGGTTTACCGAGTTGTAATCGATGCTAGGATGTATGGTTTGGAGCATGCTGGTATTGGCCGTTATGTGATGAACTTGTTAAGAGAGATTAAAAAGCAAAAACCAAAAACCAAAATTATTTTATTGGTAAAGAAAGAAAAATTAGAAGGGGTAAAAAGCGAATTGGGGGCCGATTTTGAGTACTGGCCGGTAAAGTCAAGACATTATTCTTTGGCTGAGCAGCTTGAAATTCCCTGGGTGTTGAGGAAAATTAAGCCCGACTTAGTTCATTTTCCTCATTTTAATATTGCTTTATTCTGGTCGGGCGATTTGGTAGTTACAATCCATGATTTAATTAAGCATTATTTTCGGGGGCGAGAGACTACCACTCATAGCCCTTGGCTTTATTGGCCTAAGTATTGGAGCTATCGTTTTTTAGTTGGTTTAGCTCTAAGAAGATCTCGGTTAATCTTCACTCCCAGTCGTTATTGGCGGAAAAAGTTGATAAGCGACTTCGGCTTAGATCCTGATAAGGTAATTGTCACTTACGAAGCGGTGGATCCAGAGTTTTTTCGGTTGATCCAGCAACAGTCATCAGTTAATTTAATTCCTACTGTTCCTCAAGAGCCTTTTTTAATTTATACTGGCAGTGTTTATCCTCACAAAAACATTGAGCGACTTTTGTTGGCCCTTAAAAAAATACCGCAATTAAAATTGGCCGTTGCTTGTAGTCGGAGCGTTTTTTTAGATCGAGTGACCCACTTAGTAGCTCGGCTTGGATTAGGCTCAAGAGTAGTCTTTCTGGGTTTTGTCGCGGATCAGAAATTGGTGGCTCTTTACCGCCGCGCCTTAGCCCTAGTCCAACCATCATTGATGGAAGGTTTTGGACTTACTGGTTTAGAGGCAATGGCCGTCGGCTGCCCTGTTCTGGCTGCTCGAGCCTCATGTTTGCCAGAAATTTATGGTCCAGCAGCTTTGTATTTTAATCCTCTGGATCCTGAAGACATTGCCAAAAAGATCAAGAGAATTTTGACTGATGAGCAGCTGAGGAAGAAATTGATTAAATTGGGAGGAGTTCAAGTGAAAAAATATTCTTGGCACAAGACCGCTCAGAAGACGCTAATTGGTTATCAAAAAGCCCTAAGGCTTGGGTCAAAAAGAGATGAACATTAAACGGGTGGCCATTGTTTACGATTGGGTCAATCAGATTGGGGGGGCGGAGAGGGTGTTGGAGGCGATTCATCAGATTTGGCCTAAAGCGCCTTTATTTACTAGCGTTTATGACCCTAATAAAGCTGATTGGGCCCAAAAGTTTCCTTCGGTAAAAGCCAGTTTTTTACAGCGACTTCCTGGTACTAAGCGTTATTATCATCTTTTTGCCCCACTAATTCCAATAGCTTTTGAGCAGTTTCGCTTCGATCATTATGATTTAGTGATTTCAATTACCTCGGGGCCGGCCAAGGCAATTATTACTAAGCCGGAGACTTGTCATATTTGTTATTGTTTAACCCCGCCTCGTCAATTTTGGCAAAAACAGTTTTTGCCTCAGTCATGGCTTTTCCCTTGGTTGGCACCTCTGCGTGCCCAGGACTATTTTTTATCTCGTCGACCTGATTATTTTCTCACCATTTCTCATTATGTTGCCCAGAGGATTAAAAAGTTTTACCAGCGAGAGGCGGTAGTAATTCATCCTGGAGTTGACTTGACTCGATTTAAGCCAGCCGCTCATCAATCAAAAAAGAGGGAGCGATATTTTTTGGTAGTTTCGCGACTAGTTAATTATAAGAGAATTGATTTGGTGATTAAGGTTTTCAACCAGTTGGGGTGGCGATTGAAAATTATTGGTTCGGGCCGAGAGGAGAAAAAATTAAGAAAAATGGCGGGCCAGAATATTGTTTTTTTGGGCCAAGTCGATGATCAGCGATTAGTAAGAGAGTATCAGTATTGTCAGGCGGTAATCTTTCCTCAAGAAGAAGATTTTGGCCTAGTGCCCATTGAGGCTCAAGCTTGTGGCCGGCCAGTAATTGCCTTGGCTCGAGGAGGGGCCCTAGAGACAATTATTCCTGGCGAGACAGGTGAATTCTTTTTTCCTCAGGAAGAGTCAGAGTTATTTAAGCTGCTTAAGGGCTTTGATCTTGGAAAGTATTCCCCCCAGGCCTGTTACCAAAATGCTTGCCGCTTTAGCTTGAAAAACTTTGTGTTATCATTTAAAAATAGGGTGGCCGAGCTGATGGCCGATTATCAGCAGCAAAATCAACTAAAATGAAATTAATCAGAAACCTACTTCGAGATAGAAAAAAGCGTTGGTGGTTGGTTGGTTTGGTCCTGATTTTAGTGGTGATTTTGTGGGGAGTGGGGCTAGCAGTTCCAGGGTTAATGGTATTGAATCAGGTAAAACGATTAGCAATTCAGGGACAAGAACTGAGGGCCTCATTAAAGAGTAAAGATTTAAAGTTAATTAAGACCAA